>PFAC01000022.1:0-238 GCA_002773835.1 Chlamydiae bacterium CG10_big_fil_rev_8_21_14_0_10_35_9
TTTTCGGAAAGTCTGTCTTGAAAAGTGGATTCGACACAAGGTGATCTTTGACCTTCAGAAGTTGAGCTTTGTGGGCTCCCACGGAATTGCTGACTTTGTGAGCGCACTTGAAGAGTTGTCAAAAAATGAAGAGACTAAAATAAAATTTTGTGGAGTGGGATCTGAGTTCAAAAAGATTTTTCTAGCCAGTGAAATTCAAAATTTAGAATTCTACGATGGCGTCGATCGTGCTGTTCAG
>PFAC01000022.1:297-462 GCA_002773835.1 Chlamydiae bacterium CG10_big_fil_rev_8_21_14_0_10_35_9
ATCTCAACTTCTGCGTCAAGCTTGTTGCGTAATTCCGCAATTTCTCTTCGGGATTCGTTGAGCTTGAGACTGATGTCTTGATTGAGTTTTTGAAGAGAGCGGTTCTTTTCTAAAGACCTCTCAAGCTCTTCTTGCTTCTCTTTCCATAAAATCTGCAAGGATTCC
>PFAC01000022.1:484-664 GCA_002773835.1 Chlamydiae bacterium CG10_big_fil_rev_8_21_14_0_10_35_9
TTCTCTCTCCAACGTCGTGAGCTTCAAGTTGCCTTTCGCTCAGCTGAGATTTTAAAGTTTCGCACTGGACCAGAAGCTCTTTTGTTTGACGTCTAAAATGATCTAAGTCAATTCGGAGCGCGTAACTTTCTTTCCCGTAGTTTTCTCTCATTGTGGCGAGTTGTCTCTCCACTTCGATGT
>PFAC01000022.1:731-1936 GCA_002773835.1 Chlamydiae bacterium CG10_big_fil_rev_8_21_14_0_10_35_9
CTCTTTTTCTCTTTCAGTTAAATTCGCCCCCTTCATTAAAGCTGGCAAATAAACATCAAAAGCAAACTTTCTAGAATATGCAACTGCCTCTTCTAAAGAAGTAAATGTTTTAGATAATTGATTATGATGCCACGCTGCAGCTGTATAAGAAGGTAAGAAAAATATATAGGGCAATAGATTATCTTCAGAAAAAACAAAATTTTTAAAATCAAGCGCGGAGGAAACTAGTATTATTCCATTTAGAAAGATACCGTGCTCTAAAAGATAGCTAGAAAGTCCTGCTGTTCTTGTACTTCCATAGCTCTCGCCAATAATATATTTAGGACTGTTCCACCTTTGGTTTTCAGTCAAATAGTCTCTTATGAATTCTGAAAGATATAAACAGTCTCCCTCAACAGAAAACAGATCCTTTTGAACCCCTTCTGAAAAGCTACTAAAGCCCGTACCTATAGGATCGACAAATACCAAGTCGGTCACTCCTAAAAGAGTTTCCTCATTATCTAGCAATTCATAAGGAGCCGTAATACGCTGTCCTTCTTCTATAAGCTTTACCCTTTTAGGTCCGAAAGCTCCTAAATGCAGCCATACAGAGGAAGATCCGGGGCCTCCATTGAAAATAAAAGTTACTGGCCTGTGCTTTTCTTGAGTATTTAAAGTATAGGAGATAAAAAAAACCTTTCCAATCTCCTTACCCTCAGTGTTTTTAACAGGGAGCTTTCCTGCAGCTGCCTGATAAGGCAGCTCTTGTCCATTTTGAATGATGACATGCTCAGTTTTAATGAAATTCGCATTTTTAGAAATGGCTGTACAACAATAGCAAACCATTAATATATAAATTAATTTTTTATTCATAAACTCTCCAAATTCGCAATTATGGCCGCAAGAGATTAATAAATATTATTTGTATATACAAGTTTTTTTTAGAACGTAGTAATAAAGGGAAAGTTAGAGTATGATAGTTTTTTAATTTATTTTGAGATCATGAGTTTTAAAGAAAAATTTTGGCCCATCAAAAGATTCGAGCTAAAAAAGTTTATCCCGCTTCTTTTGATGAAGTTTTTTATTTCCTTTAATTATGGAATTTTAACCTCTATGAAAGATACTTTCATAGTCACTGCCAAAGGATCAGGAGCGGAGGTAATTCCAGTATTAAAAGGTTGGATTGTTTTACCTATCGCATTAGGAGTTACCCTGCTTTATACAAA
>PFAC01000022.1:1951-51553 GCA_002773835.1 Chlamydiae bacterium CG10_big_fil_rev_8_21_14_0_10_35_9
TATATTTGTCTATGCCTTCATTCTCTACCCTAATAGAGAACTTCTAAGCCCTCATGCTAGCGCAGATTGGCTCACAAATGTCATTGGAACAAAACATCAGCATTGGGTTTCTATCTATCGCAACTGGATGCAGGTATTATTTTTTGTAATGGCTGAGCTTTGGTCAACAGTTGCCATATTCTTATTATTTTGGGGATTTGCTAACCAAATTAACCGCGTCAGTGAGGCTAAGAGGTTTTATACACTTTTTATTGCCGGAGGAGATTTAGCTGCTATTGCAACAGGTCCATTGGTTTGGCATTATTCGAAGAAATACGCCGGACTTGACTTCACTAATACCCTGCAAAGCTTAGCTATTTATATAATAATTTTTGGTTTTATCATTATAGGGCTATATCGATGGATTACGAAAAATGTACTCACAGACCCTAAACTTGTCCCTGACGAGAACCCTGCCTTAAGCAAAACCAAGCTATCCTTAAAAGAAAGTATTAAGCTCCTAGCCCGATCAAAATACTTACGCTCCATAGCTATGATGGTTATCGGTTATGGCCTGACTATTAATTTAATTGAAGTTACTTGGAAGGCCCATTTGAAAATGCAATACCCCAACCCATCGGATTATCAGTCCTTTATGGCTAATATTACTTCAAGTGTGGGTATAGTCTCTTTTTTAACAGCTTTTTTAGCCGGAAGCTCCATTATCCGATTTTTTGGATGGCGCTTTAGTGCTCTTATAACCCCTGTCTCACTTGGTCTTACAGGGATTGCCTTTTTAACCATGGTTGTCTTCAAAAACAGTTTACCATTATGGTTTGGGATGACTCCTCTTTTTATGATCGTCTTATTTGGGGCCTTTCAGAATATTTCCACAAAGGTCATGAAATATTCTTTCTTTGACCCAACTAAGGAAATTGCCTATATTCCTCTAGATCCAGAATCTAAGGTAAAGGGAAAAGCTGCGATTGATATAGTCGGCTCAAGATTTGGGAAGTCTGGCTCTGCCTGGATTCAGATTCTTTTACTAGAATTTGTAGGTAATGGATCGGTTTTATCTATAACTTACTTCTTATTCCCTATCATTATCTTGGCGCTCATCAAGTGGATTGGATCTGTCCGCACTCTAGATAAACAGTTTAAAAGTCAAAAGACAGAAGAAGAAGTACTACAAGAAGAACCGGCTCAGTCCTAGTTTATGGAGAAAATTGGGCTTTACAAGTATGTAAAGTCCAATATTAATTAATTACATACTCCAGGGCTTTGTTCCTGATAAATTTTCATAGCTTCGGCTACTATTCTTTCAAATTCATCCACAAATAGAGGTTCTTTATCAATCTTTTTCTGTTCTAACAAACACCCTGCGTTTGTTTGAGCTTCAATGGAAGCTTGTACTCCATAAAATTCATTAAGCAGCTGTTCAAAATGAACAATGGTCTCTTCATTTTTTTGCAAAGCCTTTCTTTGAAAATAAGGAAAACACAAACACCAGCTCTGAGATGTGGCTTTCAAATTTGTCTGATCGACTACTACTACATCTCCACTATTGCAGCAATTTGACCCAGAAACATGTAACTGTATTTGAGGTACGGAACTTGGGATAGAGCTTGCCATAATTTACCTCCAGGGTAATAACAAACTCTATTGTTAATTTTTCATAAAAATTCTGTAAAGTATTTTTTTTAAAATTTTATAGATATTTTGAAATGACAGAGTTATGAAAATATTGAAATGACCCATTTTCAAGCTCTACAAAAATATTATCTCTATCGACGGTAAGAGAGCGAATTTTACTAGTAAATCCTGCATATCGAATGCTAGGCAGCCCACCAGAAAATTCTATAACTGGCCACTGGGAGCTTGCACAAACTTGCTTTTCTATTTGCTTAAATACAACATGTTTAGGTAAGCAAAAATGCACTGGCATGAAAAATTTATGGTAAATAACCTTATCAAAGTTTTCAGGGTAATCTATTATTATTTTCTCTCCTTCAATTGCAATGGTTTTAATTTTTTCAAGACTGAAAAAAATATCAACAAAGCTATCTAGTTTTTTTTCAACTACCTCATTTTTCTTAGTTTTTGCTAAATAAAGAAACACTGATTTTAGAATTTTTTTGTGCTCGCTTTTTTTAAAGGTAAATCTTTCAGAAGAGTTTGAACCATCTTCCTTACTAGTTTCAAAGCTATTTACATCTACAACAAAGCTTTTAAACCAATCTCCCCATGATTTTAACCAATCTTCCCAACTTTCCCTTACCTGAGCAGGGGTGACGTTAAGCTCCTTTGCTCGCTTAAGTTCTTCTATTTTTTGATTAAGCTCTAAAGAGGCTTGACAACACTGCTTTTGAAGGCATTTCAACTCTTCCACTTGTGAGTTAAGCAGTGCTATTTCTTTAGAATTCCACTTCCAAATTATGAGTTTGAAAATATACGTTATTAAGTAAATTAACCCCTTTTGCTCTTCTTTTTGAAAAGGATTTATTGATAGTAAGTGAGTATTCAACCGATCAATACTTCCAAGGCAATAAGCGTTAATTGAGGCTAACGCTATTTTTTGTGCTTTACACTCAGCAGTACTATTAGAGCTTAAAGCCATTGTCCTACAGCTATTTACGCTCTGGCTGAATCTGGTTATTATTTGTAAATCAATCATGAGGTATATTTATTATTAAGTATACTGAATTTTATCAAAATAATATTAATTTTTCATTAATTTAATTTTTTGTAAAAATTATTAAAAATAATTTTATATATAAACAAAAAAGAACGACTTTAAAAAGAGCTTTCAACCCAGTTCATAAGCACTTGATCCATCCAGTGGAACCTTCGCCTTCCAAGATAGCCCATATGACCTCCTTTATTAGTTTTGTAGAGGTTTATGTTATCCGGCAGTATGACGCCATCCAAGGTGGTTGAACAGATAATGGGATCATCTTTAGAAAAGAGAATTTCACAAGGTATGGTGATATTTGGAATTATTTTATAAGAACTGCTCTTTTGCCTATAGTCCACTGCGTCGTTAAAGCCGGACTGTGGAGCTATATAATCATTTTCGAAATCAGCAAAGCGCATATTGCGAGGAAAGTGAAATGGCTCTAAATCAGGAAAGGTTCGATGCCTAAAGGCTATATCCGCTCTAAGATGTCTCATAAAATAGAGTTCGTAGATTCTATTTTTGCGCTTTGAAAGAAGTTCCACACTAGAAGAGAGGTCTATCGGTGGGTTAAGGGCTATTACCTTTTGTAAAAACTGTCCGGCTTTTTCTTGCAGTTCAGCAGCTAATTTTAACACAATATTTCCGCTCATGGAAAACCCCATTAGAACCATAGGAGAAGAAGGTGTTTCTAACTGCAATGCTTTTAACACTTCCAACACATCTTCACTTATTCCGCAGTGATAAATATTTCTGGCGAGCCCTTTACCTGAACCACATCCCCTTAAGTTTAATCGTATTGCCCTGATTCCCCTTTTTTCCAATAGTTTAGTCATTCTTACTAAATAAGGTGATCGATGGGAGCCACAAAGACCATGAATCATAATGACAGTAGGATCTGTCTTTTTCCACCCTTCAGGCGTTGTCACCTCTAAAGCTAATTGATCATTATCAGGCAATTGAACCAGTTTACGAAAGGAAAGTGGTTGTCTATGAAGATGAAATATTGTGCCAATGATTGTTTGCTGATGCGACCCTGGAAATAATGGAAAAGGATCAAAAGGCAGCTCTATTGACACGGTGCTCTCCCATTTTATTCTTAATTAACCAACCCCTTATTGTTAATATTTAAATAAAAACATTTATTAATCAATAATTAATTTTTGTATTTTTAATATTAATTAATAACTAATTGGGAGAGAATAAAATAAAACAAGAGATTCTTCACCGGGATTTCTCTTCGACCAATGAAATAACTTTCTCGCATTAGACATGTGATAAAAATGAAGACCTAACCTCGCATGGTTAGAGAACTTAAAACCGATTTCTATACCTGAGCGGAATTCAACTGGAAAACCTAAGTCTTTTCCTCCTCCTTTTCCGTAATACCCTACAGCAAAATTAGGAGAAAATATAAACCTTTTAATAAACCATTCAAAGCCAAATCCTGCATAAATATAGTGAGATCCTTTGGCTGTTGCCATAGCCCCCACAGTAGGCCTAAAAGTATACCATACTACATTTGGCCTATACTCAATTCTAAACTCAGCTGTTCGATATTTTTCATGCTTAATATCGAATATTCCCACACCAAAGTTTAGTAAAGAGGGATCAGAGGCATAAACATAGGAAAAAAGAAAAAATGCGAACCATATTTTTTTCATAAAAAAATATTTTTTTACAAATAGCTTTGTTTTTCAATTACAAAAATCAAAAAGGTTGTTAATCTCTCTTCCTTCCTTTTTAGAGGCAACAACTTATGAGGACCCCATGAAAAAGTTAAAAACCTTTTATCTAATAACCTTACTCTCATTATTACTTCCTTGTTTTTCTAACGCTGCAACGCCACCTAAGTATTTCCCTAATTACTGTCATTGGATTTATGCCATATCAACTCTTGGGGATACCATACAACTTGAAGATGGATCTGTCTGGGATATCTCCCCTAAAGATGGTCACAAAATTTTCAATTGGAAATCTCAAGATGCTCTCATTATTCACCCCAATTATAGATGGTTTTCTAACTATAATTACAGAATATTGAATAAAGCTACCAATCAAACCATTGAAGTTAATTTAAGCCTAGCGCCTTTTGTTGATGGGGAAAACACCAACTACATTTACGATATTAAGAATGACTGCAGCGCAATAATGCTTCAAGATCAATCAGTCTGGCATGTAAATACTAAAGACCGAAGGATTATAGAACAATGGGCTTTAGATGATTTAATCATTATTGGTGTATATAACAAAGGCCGCTTTGAATCTGACACACATATTTTAATTAATGCCAACATGGGCAATCACTGTAGAGTTAGAAAAAATTAAAGGAGTAAAAACCATGGTAAATCTTGTCGGACCTTCTCATCGCTTTAACAGCCCTCCCCCCATACATAACAGTAATGGATTTTTAACCAAAATTACTCAAGTTGCTTTATCTATCATTGCTGTAATAGGATCATACACTCTTCTTTCTCCTTTTTTAGCAACTTGTTTTGCAGTTTGTTTACTTACTCTTATAAACAAGCGCAACACTACAAGAAACATTACATACACAGTTTTTAGACATTTATCTTCACCATTTTCAGAAAACACAACATATAGGAGAAGGCACATACGCCGCAATTGGAACTTTGATCCTGCGGCAATAGAGTTACTACCTAGAAGAAGAGTTCCAGAACCCAGCCCTCAAAGTGAAAGGCGATTTCCTCCCAATAGAAGAGCTAGGCATAACAGCGTAAATCCAAGAGGCCTTCCACATCATAGAACGGACACTGAAGATAGAGAGGTAGTTCCAGCTCCCCGTCCTCAAACTGGAGTTCGCTTCTCCGCTGGTCAAGGAAATTTAACATTTGAGGGTAGCTCACCTTCGGCACCTCCTGCTAGAAGATTTCCTCATACCAATTTAACTAGTAGCAACGCGCCTGTACCTCAACGTAGGGGAAGTTTTCTCCCTAGTAGAAGAACTGGCAGTAATAACAGTGTAGATACAAGCGTAAACTTAAGAGGCCTTCCATCTCATGAAATGGAGACTGAAGAAGAGAGAGATATAGTTCCACCTCCCCGTCCTCAAACTGGAGTTCAGTTCTCTGCTGGTCAAGGAAACCTAACATTTGAGGGTAGCTCACCTCCTATTAGAGGACTTCCTCGAGGAAGACTTAATTTCTAAAGTGCACGAGGTACACAATTTAGTTAAAAGATTATTTTTCAAGTGTTTTATTGGGAAGTCACTTGTTATAATCTTCTCATTTTAATATAACTCATATAGAAGGATATATGCCATCGTCTACAATTGGAGGGACAACTCCAGCAGTCACGGGGAGTTTTGAAACTCGCGAATCACAAGAATCGACCCAAACAGCTCTTACTGAAAGATTAACTTTTAAAAAAAAAGCAATTGAAAGTGAGCTTTTTATTGCTAACGAACAAAACCTAAATGCACAAGCAAATAGAAACCCTATTAGACGAAAAAGTGTAATTCATTTAGAAACTAAGCTTCACTACATTCGAGAAGTTTTAGATAGATTTCAAAGGTAAAACCATAATTAACTTAATATAAACCAAAAAAACTATGGCAAGTCAATTAACACCCGTAAGTTATTCACAACAATCCTCAGCACCTCAAGCTGAAACCCCAAAGAATCCAGCTGATTCTAAAACTCAAGAAGTTGCTCAAAAAAGATTTGAAGGACACCCTCATTTAGCTTCTTCTTCAATAACTGGTCAAGCTTTGGCTCGAATACCTAGTGACAATGCATTAGGAAGGTTAGATCTATCTAGAACCTTAAGTGGAGTTCCTGCTCAACCTGATGCAAGTAGCTTAAGTGACGAGCAACTTGCTGATTTGCTCGATAAAGCATCTAACTTAAAGGAGATAAACTTATCTGAATTTTCTATTTCTTCTGAAGGCGCAAATACATATTATGTACATGTGGACGGTACTCCTTATTCAAAAACAGATAAGGGGGACGGTACTTTTCATTTAGAAAGGGTTGCCCCGCCTCAAACTTCTCATAGTGGATTAGAAAAGCTAGGATCTAGCGAAAAACCTTTATCTAGTGAGGAACCTGCTGATTTGTTAGCTAAAGCAGCTAGTTTAAATACACCTAGTATTGAAGATTTGGACTAAACACTCCAAATTACATAATAGGGAAAGTATATTTAAAAAATATTGCTATCCCTTTACTATTTTCTTAAAAGCGCCGAGAGCTCAATGAGTAAGCAACTAACATGCTGGCAGTGCCATGCTTTGCTGCAAGATCAAAAAATCAATTTTAGAACAATATGTGAAAGCTGCTTCACAGAACAGCATGCTTGTTTGAACTGTCGACACCATTGTCTTGGCAAGCCTAACGATTGCAATATTCCCAATACCGATAACATTAATACAAAAGATCGCATGAACTTTTGCGATGATTTTAGCCTTAAACAAAACATCCCCTCTGACTCTTGTTTTAAAAAAGTAAAAAAAATTTTTGGAGAAGAGTTGCCAAAAAAGAAATCTTTTGAAGAATTGTTTAACGATTAATTTTCAAAAGAAGAACATGACAGCAGTTACAGAAAAAAAATCGCTAGCAAGCGAGTTTGAAACTCTTCACGCTGAAGTTTTAAATACCTATCTGTTCAGAGATAAGTTACGACATGAAATGCATCAATTTAAGATAGATATTGATTATCTAAATCGTTTTATAAAAATAACATATTCCAATGGAACTATTGCCATTTCGGATTTAGAAAGATTGGTTGGGCGAGCTATACAATTTGACTTAAAGCTTGTAGATATCCATAAGGATATGGCCAAAGTAAAAAAAATAGCTGCTAAAGTTGATGCACTTATTGCAAGAACCTCCAATGCTGCCAATTCTTTTTCTGTGGATACTATTGAGCCTTTAAAAAGAGCAAACCCAGAAGAAGGAGAGCTGGTCTTTGGCACGCATATGCGTGACTCCGTTAACTTAATGACCCTAGAGTTATATCAAAAAGAGTTCAAAAGAATTAATGAACAATTTATTAAAATTAGAGACCATACATTTTTAAGCCTTGCAAATCATATAACTGAGCTTAAAAATGGCCAATCTCCAGGTAGTTTTGTAAATAGGCTCTTCAGATATAACCCTTTAGCTGAAAACTACGAGCCAGGTACTTTCAAGGAACAGCATAAAGATGGAGAAATACAAGACTGGGAAGAGACACCCACCCCTGCAGCCACTGATAAAGCCCCAGAAAACCCTTCTGATGATACTAAAGAAGGAGTGTCTGCAAGTAATAAATCTTCTAAAAAACTTAGAAAGTCACGAAAAACTTAAGAACTTTTCATCGAGTCTCTTAAATCAATGATAAGAAAGAATAATAAAACAGGAAGGTAGAACGCAGCAGGATAAGGAAACTTCAGTAGATAGGAAATGGTAAGAAATGCCAGCAAGGTAACTATAACAAACGAGAAAATAGAACTGGTCACTTTGTCAAATTTTTTCATAAAAAGATATTTAATGAGAAAGTGAAGCCCCCACAGCACAAGAAATGTTGCGATAAATTCCAGTAGATATCTCATTTTCTTGTTCTTACTCTTAAAAGATCTATCACTAACCAGATACAAATGGTGACTAAGTACTCTGATACAAAAACATCAAGACCAATGAAAAAAGCAAGTGGAGATAAAATTACAACTGAAAGAACCAAAGTTAAGTAAGTAGCTCCCGCATTTGTTAAACCAGTTTTCTTAAAAGTAAAATAGGCAATAACACGAGAAACAATCGTTACTATAAAAAAAGCAACAAAGAAATTTCTTAGTATATCCATGATCTTATCTATAAAAGATAAATTAATACAAACCAAGAAGATTTAATAAAATGAAAACAATAAGAATAGGCGCTGTATATTTAATGCAAACTCGAAAGTAAGAAGCAAGATATGGTCTGTCTTGAAAAAAGCTGACTGATCCCGTTTTTAAATTTTCAAAAGCAGGTTGTATTCCCCATCTCCACCCCACTAAGAGCACAGCTAAAAACCCTCCAATGGGAACTAAGAAGTTTACTGAAAGGTTAGAAACAATGTCATAAAAGGTAGCGCCAAAAAGAGTAACATTTTTCCAAGAACTGAAAGACAAAGCGCTTGGGATACCTAAAGCAAAAGCTCCAAAAGCTACAGTGAAAGTAGATCTCTTACGGCTCCAACCTTTCTCATCCATTAGATAAGAAATAGCAGGCTCTAAAGCAGATATCTCCGAAGTGATTGCAGCAATTGTTACCAATACAAAAAATAAAACAGCCAGACTATAGCCCCAGCTGATTTGACTAAAGACCACCGGTAAAGTCTCAAAGATTAAAGCGGGGCCAGAAGAAGGAGTAAGACCTGCAGAAAATACAATAGAAAATACCGCAATACCTACTAAAAGTCCTACCAAAGTATTGAGCAAGACTACAGGAATACAGCTTCTAGGAATATCTTCTCTTTGAGAGAGGTAGCTGCCATATGTGACCATAGTCCCCTGACCTAAGCTTAAAGTAAAGAAGGCTTGGCCTAAAGCCATAGCAATAGCCGAAGGGGTTAACAGATCCCACCTTGGAGAAAACAAAAAGTTTATTCCTTGAGAAGCTCCAGGCAGGCTCATCCCTTTTACTACTAAAATGAGCAACACCATAAATAAAAGGGGCATCATAATCTTGGACCCCAATTCAATGCCTTTTCGAACGCCAGTTAGCAAAACTAAACAACAAATCGTTATAAATAAAACATGAAAGCCGACTGTCCAAAGAGGAGACGCGCTCAAATTAGTAAAATGAACAAGAGCGTCATCAGAGAGTTTAAATTTGTGTAAATTCCCTAGAACAGCCTCTACTAGATATCCTAATGTCCATCCAGCAATCACACTATAAAAAGAGCTAACAATAAATCCAGTGGCAATCGTGAGTTTTCCGCCCCATTTCCACCCTTTGGAACGGCCGAGTTGGGAAAAAGCCCCTGCCGGACTACTTTGTGTTGTTCTTCCCACTAAGATCTCTGAAATTAAAACAGGGAAACCAATAAGGGCTAGGCAGATTAGATACAACAAAATAAAGGCAGCCCCGCCATTTTCTCCTACAATATAAGGAAACCTCCATATACTTCCGAGACCAACAGCTGAACCTAATGCTGCAAAAATAAAGCCTATTCTACTTTTCCAGGACTCTCTTTTCATTTTTTTCACTTATAAAAACAATCAAAAAGCTTAATATAATAAAAAGTAAATGTGAATTAAAAATCATAATTGATACTTGGGATTAAATTTATGAAATTAACTTTTTTGAAGCCTGATTTACAAACCCCTTGTGATCTACCTCTATTTATGAGCCCTGTAAGGGCGGGCTTTCCCTCACCTGCTGAAGATTATTTAGAACAGTCTTTAGATTTAAATAAACATTTAATAAAGCATCCGGCAGCTACCTTTTTTGTAAGAGTAGATGGCGATTCTATGAAAGATGCCTCTATTCATAAAGGAGATATTTTAATTGTTGATAGAGCGATCCCTCCATCCAATGGAAAAATTGTAATCGCAGCCCTTCAAGGTGAGTTTACGGTAAAGAGGATACAAATCAAGGATGGGGAAATATTTCTATGTCCTGAAAATCCCTCTTTTAAGCCTATCAAAATAGAGGCAGACTCAGACTTTCACGTTTGGGGTGTTGTAACTTATGTAATTCATAAACTGTGATGTTTATTTTAGTCGATTGCAATAATTTTTACGCTTCCTGTGAAAAGGTTTTTGATCTGCGTTTGCATAATAAACCTTTAGTCATCTTATCCAGTAATGATGGCTGCGCAATTGCAAGATCAAAAGAAGCCAAGCAATTAGGGGTAAAGATGGGGCAACCTTTATTCGAACTGAGAAACCTCATAGAGTCAGGCACGCTGCTTACTAAGTCTTCTAACTTTTCCTTATATGCCGATATGTCACAGCGAGTAATGCAGACCCTTTTTCAATTTTCTGAGCAAATAGAAATTTATTCTATTGACGAGGCCTTTTTGTCTATCGATGAAGAAAACAAGGAAAAGCTTTTTTCTTTAGGCTGCAAAATTAAAACAACTATAGAGCAATGGACTGGGATTCCAGTTTCTGTTGGAATTGCTCCTACTAAAACACTGGCAAAAGCTGCCAGCTTCTTAGCTAAGCAACAAGAAGGGATTAGCATACTGCTTGATGACCAAATGATTGACTCTGCCTTAAAGTCCCTTCCTTTAGAAAACATATGGGGCATAGGAAGAAGAGCTGCAAAAAGGTTGAAAAAAGAAGGTATTTTCAACGCAAAAGCATTTAAAGAAATGGACGACATACACCTTAGAAATACTCTCGGAGTCAACCTTCTAAAGGTAGCATTAGAACTTAGAAAAGTTGCTTGTTATCCTATTCAGGAAAATCCCTCTTGCAGAAAGTCGATTGTATGCTCCAGGTCTTTTGCTGAAAAACTGACAGCTCTTGAGGACATACAAGAAGCTGTTTCTTTTTTTGTGACAAGAGCGGCTGAAAAACTTCGAGAAGAAAAGCTACAAACAAGGTTTCTAGCTGTCTTCCTCGCTACTGGCACATTTTATGAAAATCAGTATTTTAACCAGTGTAAAATGGTACTACCTAACTATACCTCTTATACTCCGGAATTAATTTCTAAAGCTAAAAACGGGTTATCTCAAATATTCAAGCCTGGCCTTTCTTATAAAAAAGCAGGCGTACTGTTAACAGATTTTATAGAAGGCTCTTCTTACCAAACAGATATTTTCGAAAATACACAAAAGGAGCAAAAGAAAAATAGAGCTATGCAAGCAATAGATCAAATTAATCAGCACTATGACAAAACAGCTTTATATTTTGCCTCTGAAGGTGTACATAAAAAGTGGAAAAGCGCTTCAGCGCAAAGATCCCCTCGTTACACTACTTCCTGGGAAGAGCTATTTACTGTTTAAATTTTTATTTTTCATCCATATTAGTCCAAAAAGTTCTCTTTCCTACTTTCCTGTATATTTTTAATTATTTAAGAATATTATTTCTCTTCGTTAAATATCCGTTCTCCAACCTTCCAGATAATAATTAAACCAACGGCAATAGAAATGCATACTAAAAATGGAAAAGGCGGCCAGTTAATAACTGATTGAATATGGCGATGCACAAAACCAATAGCAAGGGCACACCACCATGCAAGCTGTGATACAAAAAGACCTAATACTAAATGAAACATTGTAATATTGGGAACATGCTCTCCTTTTTTATAGTTTTGGATTTTCTCATGAATTTTATGTAAAAAAACTCCATTAATCCCAATAAGAGCTACAAAGAAAAGCTTAATGATCATTAGGTTATCTATTTCTCCTTTAAGATAAATCAAAGGAATTCCTGACATGATCATTATCACCCATCCAATCCAGATAAAATTCTTTGTTTCATTACTTATACTCACAAGATGGGGAAAGCGAATTCTACTAAAAATCCAAAGCAGGCCGAAGAGATCCGTGACAATGACGGAGCCAAAAGCTAGAATTAGACCGACAATATGAAAAAATAATGAGATAAAAAAAGGCACTGTATTCATATTCTTTTTTATAAACAGCCACTCGTTAAATTGCAAAAGAATGCTACTATTTAGCGCGAGTAAAATGGGTAATAATGTTTTCTGCTGCTTTTTTAGCCATGTTATAGCGACACTCTTTAGTAGCTGTTCCAATATGAGGGACAATCAAGCAGTTTCCAAAAGAGCACAAGGGATGGTCGTTAGAAATCGGTTCTGGATCAGTTACATCGAGTGCACAAGATCTGATCCAGCCTTTCTTGAGCGCTTCTACTAAAGCATCCGTATCTACAACAGCTCCCCTTGCCATATTTATTAAAACAGGATTTTTCTCCATCATTTGAAAATCTTTGGTAGCAATCATTTTATGAGTATCTTTTGTTAGAGGAACGTGTAAAGAAATATAATCAGAGTGCTTTAACACTTCTTCGAAGCTTTTTTGCTCTATTCCTTTTGCACTTTCTTTTTTGGATCGATTGTAAAAAATAACATTAAGACCAAAGCCTAACGCCCTTTGAGCCACAGCTTGACCAGTCCTTCCAAAACCTATTATCCCTAACGTTTTTCCTTGAAGCTCCTCTCCCATAAAAAGCAATGGATCAGTCCCCTTCCATTTCCCTTGCAAAACATATTGGTTAGAGGGAATGACTTGTCTAATTAAGCTGAGTAGAATCGCAAAAGTAAGGTCTGCTGTACTGTCTGTTACAATGTCTGGAAGATTATATACAGAAATTTTTTTATGCTTTGCTTGCTCTAAGTCGATGTTATTTAAGCCAATTGCATAATTAGAAATAACTTCAAGATATTTCGCTTTAGATAAAACCTCTTTATCTATGACATCATTGAACATAGTAAGTATTGCATCATATTTAGCTACTACCTTCATTAAAAGGGACTTATCAATAGGATGATCACCAGTAAACTCATCTACACGAAAGTAGGGTGTCAACATTTCACGTGCAATAGAAGGTATTCTTCTTGTTATAAAAACTTTTTTCATGGGATTTTTTGCATTGCATAAAGGAATAACATTTATTATCTTGAATTTAATAAAAGCAAGAGAATTATGCAAAAAGGCAGGTCAATTGGGGTTTTCCCATTAGCTATGATTAATGTTGCAGCTATCTGTAATATTAAAAACTTTCCCTTAACAGCTGAATATGGACTTGCTTCCCTATTCTTCTTTACATTAGCAGCTCTTATTTATTTTATTCCTGTTTCTTTGATTTCAGCAGAGCTTGCCACAGGCTGGCCTGAACGAGGGGTTTACCAGTGGGTTACCGTAGCTATGGGAAAAAGAATGGGATTTTTAGCTATCTGGCTTCAGTGGATAGAAAATATTATATGGTATCCTACCGTTTTATCTTTTATAGCTGCAACTTTTGCCTATATTTTCAACCCATCTTTAGCCACAAACCAAACATATATTTTCTTAGTTGTTATTATTAGTTTCTGGATGATGACCTTTGTCAACTTTCTTGGAATGAAAGCATCTGGGTTTGTAAGCACTATTAGCGCACTTTTCGGGACAATTTTGCCCGGTGCTCTAATTATCTTACTTGGCTTTATTTGGATGGCAAAAGGAAATCCTTCTCATATATCTTTTGAAGCTAAAAACCTATTTCCTGATTTAAGCTCTATCAATGAAATTGCTATACTTGCCGGAGTCTTGCTTTCTTTTGCCGGAATGGAAATGTCTGCCGTTCATGCTAAAGAGGTGGACAATCCTAAAAAGAATTACCCCAAAGCTATTTTCTTATCCGCATCTATTATTTTAATTTTATATACCATTGGATCGCTATCTATTGGCATAGTCGTCCCTAAAGGAGAAATAGAACTCGCCTCTGGATCCATTGAAGCATTTAGAAAATTCTTTGACGCTTTTAATATTTCATGGGCAGTTCCTATTGTTGCTACCATTATGACAATAGGCGGACTAGGAATGATCGGCACATGGATCGTAGGTCCAAGTAAAGGGGTATATGCCTCTGCACTAGATGGAGAGCTACCACCTGTATTTCAAAAAACAAACAAGCGAAAAATGCCAACATCTCTCATGATATTTCAAGCTGTTGTTGTTTCTATTTTATCAACGGTTTTTTTATTTATGCCTGATGTAAGCAGTTCCTACTGGATATTAATTGACTTGACTGCTCAGCTTTATTTAATTATGTACATACAATTATTTTTAGCTGGAATCATTTTAAGATACAAACACCCTGATGTAAAAAGATCTTATCGAGTTCCTTTGGGCAACAAGGGCATGTGGACTGTAGGCATTATAGGAATATGCGGTGCTGTTTTCACTATAATAGTGGGATTTTTTCCTCCTTCTAACCTCGCAGGCTCTACCCTACCTGTATATGAGTCTTTTCTGATAGGAGGCATTGTTCTTTTTTGTGCTATTCCCTTGCTTATCCACTATTTCAAAAAAGAGTCTTGGAAAAGCTTAAAGTAACCACCAACTCGCTAGTGTGAGGTAAAGAAGAGTTGTTAAAATATCAGCAAACATTAAGACAACAGGACCTGAAGCAACCTTAGGGTCCAATCGCGTTGTATGAAGGAAAATAGGGATTAAAATACCAAAAGATACGGATGTAGTAATTCCAATAGTAATGCCTGAGGCAATGGTAAAGGAAGCTAAAAAGCCATCTCCCCAAAACAAGGAAATTCCCCCTACAAAAAGTCCACAGGAAACGGCAACGATAATCATAACTTGCCATTCATTGAAAACAGTTTTTAAGGCCTGAGATAGTTTAAATTTAGGCCTTCTTAAAAATTGAAGGCTCTGCGTCATGGACTGCATAGAGGTCGATTCGCTCAAAGTAAGTACAAGTGGAATAAACATGGCAAGCATCAAAAACCGACTTAAAACCTCTTCATTAATTCTGGATATAATAGCGCAGATCACACCCGCAAAAATATTGCAAAAAAGCCATGGCATCCTCAGGCGATAATGCTTCCACATAGAAACTTTTTTTTCTTCTTCTATTGTGACACCAATCATTTGGAAAACATCTTGTCTATGCTGGGCATCTGCTACATCAAATGATTCTTCCGTATAGGTTCCAACATCGATCATCCCCACTAAATGCCCTTCTTGATCAACAACTGGCAAAGCTAGCAAGTTTCTATGAGCAAAGACTTCCATAGCGTCTTGCAAGGTCTTATCTGACTGTACTTTAATAATAGATGTTTCCATTACAGAAGAAATCTTAAGCGTGGGATCACAAAATAAAAGCGTTCTAGTAGGAACTACCCCTACCAATTTATTTTCTTCATCAATCACATAAAAATAAGAAATCGTATGCGTAACATCTTTGTTTCTTAGAGATTGAATGGCCTCTTCAATCGTCTGATTCATGTTAATAACCGTTTTTACAGGTTCTACAAAATCAGTAACGCGCCTTTTAAAATCTTGATGATTCATAAAAACTTATTTAGTGTTTATTTTTTTTAATAGCTAAGTACACTTTAAACATCAATTGGGTTTTGACAATGAAAGATACATCTTTTGAAAAATCAAGTAAATGGTATACATCCTGTGTTGGTAAAACCGGACATTATTATCACAAAAATGTCATTCTTCCCCATTTACTGCAATTAGACACATATACCGCAAAAAGTAAAATTTTAGATATTGCATGCGGACAAGGTATTTTAGAAAGAGCATTACCGAAGCAGGTTCAATATGTCGGGCTCGATCTTTCTAAACAGCTAGTTAAATTTGCTGAAAAAATGAAAATAGCTAAGCATCATCTTTTTTTAGAAGCTGATGCAATTAAAGAGTGGCCCCTTAAGGATAAGGATTTTACACACGCTTTCATTATTTTAGCCCTTCAAAATATCGAGCAGGGAGAAAAAGTCATTAAAAATGCTTCTAAGCACCTTTTGAAAAATGGTAAGCTAACTATTGTGCTCAATCACCCTGCCTTTAGAATCCCGAGGCAAAGTGCATGGGAAGAAGATACGCAAAAACGACTGCAATATAGAAGAGTTGACCTGTATATGTCCCCTCTTAAAATACCTATTGTTACAACTCCTCATAGAGGGGAAAAATCTGCTGTTACCTATAGCTTTCACCATCCTATTTCTACGTATTTTAACTGGTTTCATCAAAATGGATTTTGTGTGGAGAATATTAGCGAGCTATGTTCAGATAAAAAAAGTTCTGGTAAAAAGGCTAAAATGGAAAATCGGGCTCGCAAAGAATTCCCCCTTTTTATGACAATCGTTGCAAGGAAAAAGTAGTATGTGCGGAATTTTTGGCTATATAGGGAAAAATGCTGTCGAAATGTGCTTGCAAGGGCTTAAGCTTTTGGAATATCGAGGCTACGACTCTTCTGGCATAGCCTATATTAAAGATAGCTCTCTTTATATACAAAAATCCATTGGACCTCTGAATAATTTGGAAAAAAAAGCTCTGCAAGCAAAGGGAGATATACCCATTATTGGCCATACAAGATGGGCAACACATGGAGCTGCGAACCTAGAAAATGCTCACCCACATACCGATATCACTCAATCCCTTGCCATTGTCCATAATGGTATTATAGAAAACTACACAGAGCTTCGAGAAAAATTTCAATTTAATCAGCTTGCCTCAGAGACCGATACAGAAATTATAGCTTGTTTAATCAGCTATTTTTATGAAAAAGATCTTTTACAAGCAGTTATCAAAACCCTCAAACTGCTCAAAGGGTCTTATGCTTTAGCAATCATTCATAAAGACTATCCAGATCAAATTATAGCTACCTGCAACCAAAGCCCACTAGCTATAGGTTATTCTGAAAACCAGGCTTTTGTTGCCTCTGATGTACATGCTTTTTCTGGGATAAACCTTCACTCTGTGATCCTTAAAAATTATGAAGTAGCTGTGATAAAAAAAGGAAAGGCCCTTTTTTTTAACCAGTCTTTGCAGTCTATAGAAAAAAAAGCAGAAAAAATCTTTATTGACCACCATAGTATCTCTAAGCAGGGCTTTCAGCACTTTATGATGAAAGAAATTCATGAACAGCCTATTACTTTTCAAAATGCAATAGCCAATAGGTTTTCCTTAGAAGCAGGACAAATTTTTTTCCATGAGCTGCAAGATTTAAAGCCGCTATTAAAGAACATAAACCATGTAGTTATTGTAGGATGTGGAAGCTCGTGGCATGCTGGCCTGATGGGTGCTCAGCTAATAGAAAAAAAAGCACATATATTGACTACTTGTGAAATTGCTTCGGAATTTCGCTACAAAGACCCTCTTCTTTCTAAAAAAAGCCTAGTTTTTGCCATTAGTCAGTCGGGAGAGACAGCAGATACAATAGCTGCTGTCAAAATTGCGAAAGAAAAAGGTGCTACCGTTGTTGGTATTTGCAATAAGGAAAATTCCTCTTTAGAAAGAGAGGCTGAAAAAACTGTTTTCTTACATGCCGGACCCGAAATCAGCGTTTGCTCAACTAAAGCTTTCTTATCTCAATTAGCAGTCCTTTCTTTATTGGCTAACTATTTAGGAAGTATAAATAATTCTTTATCAAAGGAATATATCTCTGAGTATTTGCATGAACTCGTGCAAATACCTCTCAAAATTCAACAGGTATTATCTGATAAAGATCAGCTTGAAAAACTTGCCTCTAAATATAGTCACTACGACCAGATGCTTTTTATTGGAAGAAACTTGATGGCAGCAGCTTCTTTAGAGGCGGCGCTCAAACTCAAGGAAATCTCTTATATTAATGCCCAAGCATATCCAGCAGGAGAACTCAAGCATGGCCCTATTGCCTTGCTAGATGAAACCTTGCCCGTTATCGGGCTATGCTTAAACTCACTGACCTTAGAAAAAACAGTAAGTAATCTAATGGAAGCAAAAGCACGAAATGCTCCTGTAATCTGTTTTACTTATGAAGGTTCAAAAGATATCCCTTCTGTGTTTCAAGACACCATCTATCTACCCCCAACAATAGATGATTTAGCTCCCTTTACAGTATGTACTGCCACACAACTCTTTGCTTATTTTGTGGCTAAAAAAAGAAACTGCAATATTGACAAACCCCGAAACCTTGCCAAATCAGTCACTGTAGAATAGGCAAAAAAGTTCCTTTGAAAAAACATCCTCCCTAGCTAATGTCTGGTTTAAGAGTGGATTTTGTATAAAGCCATGAAATATAGAACCAAACTTACCCTTGCTTTAATGCTACTAGCCATTATAAGTAATGGCATTGCAACTTCTATTTTATACTTCCAAGTCAAAAAAATGACTTTTAACGAACTGCAGAGCAAAGCTGTTTCTATAGTAGCTACAGTAGCCTCATTTATTAATGGTGAGAACCTAGTACAGTTTCGAGAAAATCCTACAGAAGAAAACCAGTATTATAAAATCTTGCGATCAAAATTGATTAAATCTCTTAATGCCAACAAGCGAAAAGATTTTGTGGTTTCTTTTATTTACCTTTTTTCTAAATCCCCCACGAATTCAGAAAAAATTGTTGTAGAAGTAGACACTAAAACAGAGCTGGAAAGACTCCAAGCTGGACATCCTCTTGTAAGAGAGCAAGAATTCTTAAAGCCGGATGAAATCGAAATGATTGGAGAATATGGCGTTTCTAAAAAGTTTTACACGAATCAGTTTGGAACGTGGCTAACAGCTTTTGCCCCTATAATGGATGCTCAAGGAAATATAGTAGGATTTTTAGGGACCAACATTAGAGGTTCGAATATTATCAGCCATTTAAATGAACTTCTAATAAGCTGCTTAATTTCTTTAGGGTTTTCTCTTATTGCAGCCTTTGGGCTTGCTCAAATATTAGTCAGAAAAGTCAGCAAGCCGCTTGATATTATCTGCACTACTGTCCATGAAATTGGCGAAGGTAATTTAAAAGCACGTTCCAGCTACAAAACGGATGATGAATTTGGTGAGCTGTCAAAAAATATCAACACCATGGCATTTGGCTTAGAAGAAAGGCAGAGATTAAAAAACAACTTCACTCGCTATGTTTCTAAAGATGTGCTAGAGCTTATTTTGCAACAAAAAGACATTTCTAAAATTTCCCATGAAAGAAAAAAAATTACAGTGTTATTTTCAGACATACGCTCTTTTTCGAAGTTATCGGAAAACTTACCTCCTGAAGAAGTAGTAAAGATTTTGAATGAATACTTTCAAGAAATGATATCCATCATTTTCAAGTATCGAGGCACTCTTGATAAAATTTTAGGAGATGGCCTCATGATAATATTTGGCGCTCCTTTAGATGACGACAAACAGGAAGAAATGGCTCTCAAAACAGCAGTAGAAATGCAAGCAAAGCTAAAAGAGTTGGGAGAGAAATGGAAAAAAGAAAATCGCCCACAACTTTCCATGGGAATCGGCATTCATACAGGTCCTGCTGTAACAGGTAATTTAGGTTCTGAAAAACACCTAGAATATACTGCTATTGGTAAAGCTGTAAATTTAGCCTATCAAATAGAAAAAAATACTAAAAAACTAAACTGCCCTATTTTAGTAAGTGAAGCAACTTTAGCCCCTCTCAAAAATAAGCCTCAAGTTAAGGCTATGGGTAACTTAACTATTAAGGATAAAGAGACAGACCTTAAGATCTTTCATCTTCTAGATTTAGAGAATTAGATCTTGCTTTTTTCATAAACATGGCAATCAAATTATCAGCCTCCGTTCCCAAACGAGATTGCCTCTATTGTAAATTACCTCATCTCCCCTGTTAGACTTTATATGCTTGAATCTATCTCACTAAAGCCTCCAGCCAGTAATAAATAAGACTTAGGTCAACTACTGCTGCCCAAGCGGCAGTGGTTCTTTCCCACTTTAAATAGAGTCGTCTGCATTTTCTTTTGACCCACGCAAAAGTTCTCTCTACTTTCCAGCGAATACTTTTCTTTTTAAAAATTTTGCAGCTTTCTTGATAAAGAGCGTTCTTAGACCCTCTATATGGGATCAAATTCTAAAAAGATCATAGATTGTGTTAGATTAGAAAGGTCTTTTAATACAAAGACGTTACTTTTGGCGATGAGAGGGAGTACCATTTTTCTCTCATCGCTTTTTGCACTTCCATGAAGAGCTCCAATGGGATGACCTTGGCTATCTGCCGACATAGGAAGCGTGATTCCTTTTCCCTTATATCCATCCAACATCTTGACCTCCTCCAGGGCTAGGGGGAAAAAGATCCATCCACCAACCGAGTAGATAGATCGATTTTTCCTTCTTGAGCGGCCCTTTTTAAAAGGCCGCTCAGAACCCGATCGTAAACTCCAGTTTTCTGCCAGTTAGACAAGCCATCGATGAGCAAATAAGGAAGATTTAGGGATGTCTTTTCAGCGAGATCCATAAATCAGGATGTAAAAAAGGCTATTCCAGATTTTGCGTAGATCTGTTCTAGGAGTTCCTCTTTGTAAAGGAGCTCCTCCAATTCATCAAAGAAAGAATGGTTTGATATTGAGCCTCTGATAGGCCTTCAAATCGTTTAGACAATAGATACCTCCGGAAAAAAGGAGGAAGTATATCAAATTAAATATTTTACTGATATAGGTTCTTGATATTCAATGAGATACCCCATCAGCTATTATTAGTAATTTCAGTTAGTAACATTAAATTAATGTTAATATTAATTTAAATAGTTTTAATTAAAAAATTGACATTTAAAGTCAAAAATGAAATAATATATTTATATTAAATTATAATAAGGAGAAAAAAATGAGCGTACAATTACACAATACCCAAATAACTAATGAAACTAATATTCAAGATTTGTATAGGGATGCGAATACTTCAATTTTTGATTTTTTGGATCTAACTTCCTTGGCAAGATTTGGAACAGCGTCTTCAAAAACTTTGAAGGATGTCACTGAGTATAAGATACAAACAATTAATTCGAAGAAAATTGAAAGCTTTATCGAGGCATTGCACGCAGCACTAGACCCAACAATATATGGAAAAGAAAGGCAAATGCTTGAAAAAATCTCAGTTCAAGTAAAAGAAATTCCTCCTAGAGAATTAACCTTGCTAAAGGTAAAGGGTATAAAAAATTCAATACTTGAAGCATTGAAATCTTTAGATAGACAATCATTTTTAAATAGACAATCATTAGAAATTCTAAAGTCAATTCAGACTCCAATGCTTTTTGAAAATCTTTTTGAAGTTCTCGAAATTTATATAGACTTAGAAGCTGCGAAACTCACTCGTTATGAAAACTATAGAAACGAGAGTCTTACAAATATAGCTAAAGCTTTATGTACAATACATGAATACGACAAGGTTCGAGAAGTTGCTGATCTCATCTCTGATAAAAACTTAAAAAGTTTTGCTCTTAGATTGATTGTTGAAACCTTAGCAAAAGTAACTGAATGCGACAGGGCTCTAGAATTTGCGAATGTCATTCCTGATGAATATTCTAGAAGTATCGCTCTTGAAAAGATTGCTAATGCGTTTTGCAAAGCAAATGAATACGACAGTGCTCTAAAAATTGCTAATCAAATCTCTCATAGTTATAATAAAAATCGTGTCTTTAAAAAGATTGCTGAAGCTTTTTGTGAAGCAAAAGAATATGATAAGGCTTCCAAAATTGCGAATCTCATTACTGTTGAAGAAGTTAGAAGCGAAATTCTTTATGAAATTGAAATTTCTCGAAGGATCTAATTTTTCTAGTCAAATTAAAACAGCTCCTTACTGCAAAAGCAAGGAGCTTAATTTACATTTATCCTATTTAGCCCCTCTCAAAAATAAGCCCCAAGTTAAGGCTATGGGTAACTTAACTATTAAGGATAAAGAGACAGATCTTAAGATTTTCCACCTTTTAGATGTAGAGAGTTAAACTTCAATAAATGTTGTAATTAAATTACTCCCAAGTTAACCAAAGAGTCATTTGATGAAGTTATTTATCTCTCTTTTTATTTTAAAAATATATTATTGATCTTTTAGTAAGTTAGGTTAATTTACCTGCACTACTTTAATTAATTTCATTATTATTAAACCACAATAAAACTTTGAATTTAAAGACCCAACATATTAAAGTATCCCACTAATTTTCTAATTAAGAGAAAGATAATATGAGCGTACAAGGAATATCAAATACAACCCATTTACACCCAATCGAAGATACTTCAATTATTAAAAGGCTATATCAAGACACAAGTTATTCAGTTCTTAAGTTTTTAGACCTAACTTCTTTGAAAGGATTTGGAACAGCTTCTTCAAAAGCTTTGGGTGATGTCACTAATTATAACATAGATAAAATTAAAGCCTTTATTAAGGCATTACATGCGAAACTTAGCCCTGAAACTCATGCAAAAGAAAGGCAAATGCTTGAAGAAATCCCAGTTCAAGTAAAAGTAATTCCTCCTAGAGAATTACCCTTACTAAAGTTAAAGGACATAAAAAAATCAATACTTGAAGCATTGAAATCTTTAGATAAATCAGCAGTAGAAACCCTCAAGTCTATTCCAGTTCCAAGGCTTTTTGAAAATCTTTTTGAGGTTCTCGAACTTTTTTTAGATTTAAAAGCTGCGTATCTCATTCCTAATGAATATCTTAGAAGTGACGCTCTTAAAGCGATTGCTATAGCTTTATGTAAAGAAAAAGAATGGGATAAGCTTTTTGAAGCTGTGAATCTCATTCCTAATGAGTCTATTAGAAATAGTGTTCTTGAAAATATTGCTGAAAATTTATGTGAGGTAAATGAATGGGATAAAGCTCTTGAAGTGGCGAAGCCCATTCCTAATGAATTTCTTAGAAGTAGCGCTCTTAAAGAAGTTGTTAAAGCTTTATGTGAAGTAAAAGAATGGGTTAAGGCTCTTGAAGTGGCGAATCTTATTTCGATTGAAATCCTTAGAAAAGACTTCTTCTATCGTACCGCTCTGGATTTGAGTAATGCAAAAGAATGGGACAAGTTTTTTGAAGCTGTGAATCTCATTTCTAATGAATTTCTTAGAAGTAGCACTCTTGAAGAGATTGCTAAAGCTTTGTGCAAAGCAAAAGAATGGGACAAGGCGATGGAAGTTGCGAACCTTATTCCTGATGAGAATACTAGATCTAGTATTCTTAACAAAATTCCTCAAGGAATCTAATTTTTCTAATCAAATTAAAAAAGCTCTTTGCTGCAAAAGCAAGGAGCTTCATTTACATTTATCCTACCTTTTACATCAATAATCTTAGTAAGTGAAACAACTTTAGCTCCTCTTAAAAATAAAGCCCCAAGTAAAGGCTATGGGCAACTTAACTATTAAGGATAAAGAGGCATACCTTAAGATTTTTCATCTTCTAGATTTACTAAATTAAATCTTGCTTTTTTCATAAAGTTCTCATTATTTTTTTCTTTTAAATTTAAGAAAACAATGAAAGTAATTAAATTTTCTTACCATTTAATTTTATTCTTTATACTTTCTTTGCAAATCTTTGCCTATACACCTAAACCTGTTATTCATAATGAATATAAAAAAACCATAGAAATGGTAAAAGCAGGTGGGGCTCGACTTACTCATGAAGTTTTTGAGGAAATCGCAGATATAGCTTTAATTGTCCCTCTTTTCTGTGAAGAAATTCAAAGACTTGCTTCACTATTTTTAAAAGCCCCCTTACCCAAAGGACAAGCTCTACAAACATATAGCCAACTCGTTGATACCTTCCATTTCCTTATTGATAAGATATTCTCGACTAGATCTGTTCAAAGTTACACTGAAGTAAAAACGATAGAATATGATTGGATGGATAAATTGAATTTGCATTATGCTGAACTTCCTCTCCCTTTTGGAGCCAATACTTTTGAAGCTAAAGAAATCTTCAAATCAGCTTATAAGAACGGGGCAAGAAAACTACAAAGTCTAAATCTTCAACAGCCAAAATTGCACACACACAACGGTAACTTTTTTAATAAATATGGCAGCCAGATTATCAGCTACTGTTCCGAGACAGATGTTGTATTAGAAGAGTTTGTGTATATATTAATTAATCATGAGCTAAACAACTAAGAAATAGCTAATTAAAATATGGCAGAGTGATATTACCACCTGGTTTGTTAATATTATGGCAAGGTATGAAACGTCTTTCAGAACTAGTGGAAGGGGTTAATTTAGCAAAAAAGCTAAATGAATTTTGAAGTTTTAGGTAATGATAAGGCTTTAGCCATGGGGAGGTTCAAGATAGCAAAAAACTGCCCAATAAGTTACAAAGAAGTATAAGTTGTTATTATACTTTTATGGGCAAGGCGGAAGAACAAAGAGATCTAGAGCAACAAAAACCAATAGAGTCTAAAACTATCTTTGAAGGGAAAATCATCAACCTTCAAATTGACTACCTTCACTTAGAAGGACAAGAAAAGCAAATAGAGATAGTGCGTCATCCTGGTGCTGTTGTCATTATTCCTGAGATTAATAATGAGATCATTTTAGTAAGACAATGGCGAAGAGTTGTTGATAAAATCATTTATGAACTTCCCGCTGGTACTTTAGAGGAAAAAGAAGAACCTCTAACGTGCGCAAAAAGAGAAATACAGGAAGAAATTGGTTATAAAGCAGGTCATATGAAGTTACTAGGTGGCCTTTACTCTGCTCCTGGTTATTGTACTGAATATCTTTATGTTTATCATGCAACCAACCTTCAAGAAAGCTCTTTACAAGAAGATCTCGATGAAGGTATGGATAATGTTCAGCTTTCTAAACAGCAAATATACTCTATGATCAAAAGCCATGAGATTGAAGATGCAAAAACTATAGCAGCTTTTATGATGCATCAACTAGAGGAGAGAGGAAAATGAAAAAAATCATCTGGGTCATTGTAAGTCTTATTATTTTCGTTGTATTAGTTTTTTTCTCCCTTCCTACTATCGCCTCTACTAATTTCGGGAAAAAAATTATTGTAAGAGTCCTATCCAAGAAACTGAACGGAAACTTATCTGTAGGCTCATGGTCTTTATCCTGGTCAGGCCCTCAGTCTATGCAAAATGTTACATTTAAGGGCAAGCAGTTAGACTTTAGTTTCTCCAGTTTTGAAGCTGATCTTTCCTTTTGGTCTTTTTTTACTTTTTCCAACATGGAAAAACACCTTTTGAAGTCGCTAGACGGCAAAGCTGAACTTAGAAATGGCAGTTTTCTGTTGCGCAGTGATAATGCAGCTCCTGCGAGCTTTGAAAACCTTAATGCTACTATGACAGGATCTGATGGAAAAGACATTGACCTTTCTCTTACAGGTATAACAAAAGCAGAAGGTATCATAGGGCAGATCAATGTGGAGGCTAAAATATCTTCCGTCGAAGAAATTTATTCTTCACTGCCGGAATTTATTAAAGTAGAGCTCGCTAACTTTCCAACAATCGGGCTGGATAGATGGGTTCATGGACTTAAATTTAAAGGAAAAAACCAGCTTCTTACAACAATAAAAAAAGATCCTCATTTCTTTGAAAAACTTTTAGGACCTCTTTTAAATTTAAAAACGACTTTTTTGAGCAAAGGAAAAGTTGGAAATTTACGCATGTACGTCAACGCAACTAATGGACATACTTCTATTGATGCTGATATAGAAAATAAAGTCCTTTATCTCAATGAATCTATTTTGGCAACTTTTCAGCTCACACCTACTTTAAGTACTTATCTAATGAAAGATGCCAATCCCTTATTCATTACTGCAGTGGAAGCAAGACATCCCATTACATTAGAAATAGATAAAAATGGCTTTGAGTGTCCTTTAGATCCTTTTTCTATAAAAACCATGTCTATAGAAAAAGCAACACTGGATATGGGTAAAATAACATGTAAAAACGGTGGAACACTAGCCCTTATCATCGGTATTATGAAGTTGCATAATTTGCAAAGAGTGCATGAGATGACAGTATGGTTTACTCCTGTGAATATTCAAATTCACAATGGCGTAGCTTTCACAGACAGAATGGATGCCTTAGTTGCTGAAGATATACATATATGCACTTGGGGCAACATCAACCTGGAAAATAAACGATTAGATATGACCTTAGGTATTACTGCCGATTCGCTTAATAGATCCTTTGGAATAAAAGGGCTCCCTTCCAACTATGTGATGCAAGTGCCCCTAACAGGAACTACGGAAGATCCTAATATTAATACAGGAGCTGTAGCTGCTAAAATTGCAGCGCTTGTAGCAGCCGATCAGGCTGCTGGAAGAATACCTGGGCTTCCAGGGGTTTTAAAAGCTCTAGGCACTACTACAAAAGAAAGAACACCGCCACCCAAAAGACCCTTTCCTTGGGAATCAGAAATAACACCTAATTCTGAAGATTTTTCTCCTCCTACAGAGGAGAAAGAGTTCCATCCATTTTTTGAGTGGCTAGATAAAAAATAAGCAACTTTTAAGCTACGGTAATTTTCTTGTCTAAGTAAACATCTTGAATGGTATGTAGAAGCTTCACACCCTCTTTCATTGGCTTTTGAAAAGCTTTTCTTCCTGAAATAAGACCCATGCCACCAGCTCTTTTATTGATAACAGCTGTTTTAGCAGCGTCTGCCAAGTCATTTTTACCAGAAGCTCCTCCTGAGTTGATCAACCCTACTCTTCCCATATAACTATTTACGACTTGATAGCGGGTTAAGTCAATAGGGTGATCAGAACATAGCTCATTGTACATTTTATCGCTGTACTTACCAAACTTAATAGCTTTAAAGCCGCCATTGTTGGTTGGTAGTTTTTGTTTTACAATGTCCGCTTGGATAGTAGCACCTAAGTGATTAGCCTGCCCTGTTAAATCTGCTGCAGTGTGGTAGTCTTTATCCCCTGTCTTAAAATCACTGTTTCTTAAGTAACACCACAAAATAGTAGCCATACCCAGTTCATGGGCAAGTTCAAAAGCTTGTGAAATCTCAACAATTTGTCTTCTGCTTTCACTGGAGCCAAAATAAATAGTAGCCCCTACTGCCATACAACCCATATCATATGCCTGTTGAATAGAGGCAAACATAACTTGGTCATAGGTGTTGGGATAAGATAAAAGCTCATTATGATTAAATTTTAAAATAAAAGGGATCTTATGCGCATATTTGCGAGCTATAGAGCCTAATACACCTGAGGTAGAAGCTACAGCATTACATCCCCCTTCTATAGCAAGTTTGACGATGTTTTCAGGGTCAAAATATTCTGGGTTGGGAGAAAAAGAAGCGCCCGCTGTATGTTCAATTCCTTGGTCTACCGGCAAAATAGACAGGTATCCAGTATTAGAAAGCCTACCGTGAGAAAAAAGAGCCTGTAAGCTTCTAAGCACTCTAGTATTTCTATCTGAGGAAAGAAAAATGTTATCCACCCAATTAGAAGAAGGAATATGTAAATGATCTTTAGAAACAATACATTTATGTTCTAATAAAGACTTTGCTTCATCACCTAAAAGGGATTCGATTTCAGAAAGTGACATAAATTAACTCCACAACTTGATTTTTTTACCAGAATAGCAAAGATAAGATTTTAAGCTACTCCCAAAAGTTTTGAATCTGCTCTAAAGTTTTTCCTTTTGTTTCCGGTACTTTTCTAATGACAAACCAAAGCGCTAATAAACAAATAGTTGTATAGAACCAAAAGGTAAACCCTGTTCCTAATATTTCTACAAGAGTTAAGAAAGTCAGAGAGACTATATAATTCGCGCTCCAGTTGGCAAACACGGCAATTCCCATAGCTCTACCCCGTATTTTTAATGGGAAAATTTCAGATATGATTAACCAGGCAATTGGACCTAGGCTAATAGCAAAAAAAGAAACATATACCATTACACTTCCTACAGCAATATAACTTATCCCTTCTAGTTCAATAAGAAAGGACCAGCCTAAAACAGCTAAAGAAGCTGCCATGCCCGCAATTCCAATAATTAAAAGAGGGCGTCTTCCCAAACGATCGATAAGCCACAGGGCAACTATTGTCATAAGAACATTAATGATCCCAATAGATAACGTGGCGCTAATAGCAGACTCTGCTGTGGCAAATCCTGCCAGCTGAAAAATCCTAGGAGCATAATAGATGACAATATTAATTCCTGTTATTTGTTGAAAGACACTGATCCCAATACCTACTAAAAAAGGAGCTTTTACTTTCGTATTAAAAAGCTCTTTGATACGACCTTCTTTTCTTGATATGTTGGTTTTCTGTAGAACTTCTTCTTCTTTTTTAGGCCTTCTTGTTTTTTCCAATACTTCCATAGCTTTTGCTTTTTTCCCATGAGAGATAAACCAGCTAGGGGTATCTGAAATAAAATATAACCCGATCAACTGTAGTACTGCCGGAATAAAGGCGAAGCCAAACATCCACCTCCAATCTTGAGAAGAAGAAAAGTAATAGTTAATAATATAGGCCAGTAAAATTCCAATAGTGATAGCAAACTGATTAAAAGAAACTAGCATTCCCCGGTGCTTTGCAGGTGACATTTCTGCGATATATAAAGGAACTACCAAAGAAGCTAGTCCAATACCCAGCCCAATAATAAAACGGCCTGTCAAAATCTCTAGAACACTATTTGCTCCTGTTAACAAATAGGTTCCGACTAGGAATAATAATGAGGTGACAAGTAAAGAAGTTTTTCGCCCAAAATGATCGGCAAAGCTCCCTCCTAAAATGGCTGCTATCAAGGCGCCAATTAATAGAGTACTGACAACCAGCTGTTGCTGCAATGTTGTTAAATCGAAGTGACCTTCTAGGAATAATAACGCACCGGAAACTACGGCCGTTTGATAACCAAAGAGTAGTCCTCCTATAGCTGCGATAATAGATACAAAAACAGTATATGCTGGTAATTTATCTTTCATTTGAAAACCTCTTTCTAATTTGCATCGAACAAAAAAAAAGGATTCAAATCAATAAATTTTTTATAAAAGAAGAGGGTTATTAAACAAGAACTTTTAGTTTATTTTGACGAGGGGGCTCTTCACAAACAGCAATAACCTCTCCTATCAAGTCATAGTCTGAAAAATCGGTTATCCGCACTTTGTAGAGTTTTCCGAATTCATTGACCAACCTTCCGTCTGTAATGATTATTTGGCCGTCAATGTCAGGGCACTGTCCTTTATGCCTTGCTCTTAAAAGATATTCTGAATCTGGATGGAACCCTTCTACAAAGCAATCCAACACCTGACCTATTCTTTGCTGGTTTTTAGCCAAAACAACCTCAAATTGAGCCTTAGTCAACTTTTCAAAACGCTTTTGCTTAATATCTTCCGGAATCTGATGCTCTAAGTTAGCTGCAAAAGCTTCTTTTTCCTTAGAAAATTTAAAAACTCCTATATTGTCTAGCTGATAGGTTTTTACAAAGTCAATAAGTTCTTCAAACTGCTCTTCTGTCTCTCCTGGATAGCCCACCATAAGTGAAGTTCTGATAGTAATATCAGGTAGTTTTTTGCGAAGGTTTGTTATAATCTCTATGATCTGCTCGCGAGAAGTTTTCCTATGCATCGCTTTTAAAACATCATCGTTAATATGTTGCAAAGGCATATCTAAATAAGGGCAGATCCTACTGTCACTTTGAATAACTTCTATAAGCTCATCGGTAATTTCATCAGGATACAAATATAAAAGCCTTAACCAAAAATCCTGCTTAATCTCTAATATCTGCTTTAAAAGAAGAGTAAGCCCTTCTTTTTCCTTTCGGTCTTTTCCAAAATCACCTAAGTCTTGTGCAATGAGAATAATCTCTTTAACGCCTTGAGATAATAATGCTTTGAATTCTTTTAAAACCTGCTCATTTGTTTTGCTTTTTAGTTTCCCTTTAATGGTAGGGATGATGCAAAAAGCGCATCTTTTTTTGCAGCCTTCGGCAATTTTTAAATAGGCGTAGTGATTCGGAGTAGAAATAGCCCTAGGGATTTCCCCCATTTCCAAATAGCTTTTAGCTGAAGTAATAGATGATCCCATTTCTTTTGTTTGCACAGCATCCACTATCTTTTCTACATCTCCTGACCCAATCAGGTGATGAATATTAGGAAAAGTAGTTTTCAACAAATCGGAATGCTTTTGGACCATGCAGCCGGCAACAATTACTTTAGCCGATTTTTTTTTCTCTTGAAAAATTTCATCAATTACTTCCAAAGCTTCTTTTCTTGCCGCTTCCAAAAAACCACATGTGTTGACAATAAGAAAATCTGCCTCTTCTATTTCTGGAGTAATTTCCAAACCTTTTTTTAATAAAAGGCCAATCATTACCTCACTATCTACAAGATTACGAGCACACCCCAATGAGGTAAAATGAAATTTGTTATTTGATCTGAGCAATGATTTTTTATTCATAGATTGTCAAACACTATATCTTTTGCTAGAATTTACGGCTACTTTGAAATAATTATGCTTTCTTACATTATAAAAAAGAGTATCACTCTACTTTTTTCTTTATTTTTTGTAATTACAGTTACTTTTGTATTAATGCAGGCAATGCCGGGTGACCCATTTTCTCATTTGGACAATATACCTGCCGAAGTTGTCCAAGCGCTTCATGCACATTATGGTCTTGACAAGCCTCTTTTTCAGCAGTACGTAACTTATCTTTACAAGATTTTACAGTTTGACTTCGGGTTCTCTCTTGTCTATCAAGGAAGAAGCATCAATCAAATTATCCTTGAAGGTTTTCCAACTACTTTTCTACTTGGTATGCAATCGTTACTTCTTTCCCTTTCTCTAGGAGGTTTGACAGGAGCTGCTTTTTCCCTTCGTAAAAAAAACAACTCCTTTTTCCTTGTTTTCACAAGCTTATGGTTTTCTATGCCGATGCTAGTAATTGCCAGCCTGCTACAATATTTATTTGCCATGAAGCTTCATCTTTTGCCGGTAGCCAGATTTGACAGCTTTTTTCACACCATCTTACCAACGATTACTTTATCTCTTTTTCCCAGTGCTTTTATCGCAAAACTGTTTAAGGCATCTTTGGATGAAGTAACAAAAACGGAACATGTTAGATTTGCTAAAGCTAAAGGGTTAAGTGCAAAACAAATATTTTTTAAGCATTTATTAAAAAATGCTTGTCTTCCTGTGATAGCATATCTCGGTCCTTTGACTATTTATCTATTGACTGGAAGTTTCATAGTAGAAAAAATCTTTGCTATTCCAGGTCTCGGTATGTGGATGGTATTAAGTATTATTGCAAGAGACTATTCAGTGATCATGGGGCTTACGGTATTTTTTAGTATGATACTGCTTACGATCAATTTTTTAGTTGATATTGCTTATTTATTTTTAGACCCAAAAATACAAAATTATGTCATTAAACAACCTATTTGAGCCTGCTTCTTTTTCTCTTAAAGAATATTTAGTCACGAATAAAGAAATTAAAAGATCTATCTTTTATAAAAACAGATACCTGCAAATAGGGCTTGGAATTTTCTTTATTATCTTTGTCCTTAGCATTTTTGCTCCCTGGTTAAGCCCTTATAGCTATAAAGAAATCCATTTAGACCAAAGGAACTTACCTCCCTGCAAAGAATTTATTTTCGGGACAGATGATTTAGGAAGAGACATTTTTACAAGAGTGTTTTGGGGAGCTAGAATATCTTTTGCCGTAGCTTTTTTAAGTGCCTTCTTTGATCTGTTAATCGGTGTTGTCTATGGTTCTATTGCAGCCTATTCTAAGAGATATGTAGATGAAATCCTCATGCGCTTCTGTGACTTGCTAAATGCTATTCCCTCCCTTCTTATTGTAATTTTGTTTGTAGTTCTTATAGGACCCGGATTTTTAGCTATTGTTACAGCTATTTCTTTTACAGGGTGGGTAATGATGGCAAGGATCATTCGAGCTGAAGTATTTAAGCTAAAAGAGGCTAACTTTGTCTTGGCCTCTAAAACTATGGGAGCTTCTTTTTTTACTATTTTTTTTCAACACATCATCCCCAATGTGCGCTTCGTTGCTATAGCAACGCTGATGTACAGTATTCCCTCAGCTATTTTTACTGAAGCTACTTTAAGCTTTTTAGGGTTGGGCATTCAGGCCCCTATGGCAAGCTGGGGCGTTATGATCAGCGACAGTATTAGCGCCTTGAGGTTCTATCCATGGAGGTTGCTGTTTCCCTCGGTTATTCTTACTTTGACTACCTTTTCTTTAAACATGATTGGTGAGGGGCTAAAAAAACATGAATGACCTTCTTTCAGTGCAAAACCTTTCATTGAGCATTTCCAAAAATGGAGAAAAATTTTTTCCAGTAAGAGATGTAAGCTTCAGTATAAACCCTTCTGAAATTATAGGGATTATTGGTGAGTCAGCCTCTGGAAAAACCCTTACTACGCAGGCAATTTTACAGCTGCTTACGCCTAATATTGCCTTAGAATCTGGAAGAATTTTATTTCAAAATGATGACATTTTGCAAAAAAATGAAAAAGAGATGACAGCTATAAGAGGAAAGGAAATAGCCTACATTCCTCAAAATCCCCATTCCAGTCTTAATCCAACGCAAAAAATTGGCTCACAGATCACAGAAGTACTTATGCGGCACTTAAAAGTGGCTAAAAAAGAAAGTATTGCGCTGGGCATTCAAGCTCTTGAAAAGGTAAAGATCCCCTACCCTGAAAAGTGCTTTTACCTCTATCCACATGAGTTAAGCGGAGGAATGAAACAAAGGGTTATCATCGCTATGGCCCTTGCATTGAAGCCTAAAATAATTATAGCCGACGAACCTACAACTGCACTTGACGTAACCTTGCAAAAAGAGATTTTACATCTTTTAAAAATGGTTCACATAGAACATAAAATTGGCATTCTATTTATAACTCATGATATGGCAGTAGCATCGCATCTTTGCGATAAAATACTCGTTATGTATGCAGGTGAGATTATAGAAAGAGGGCTTACTAAAGATATTATAAATACCCCTAAGCACCCATATACAAAAATGCTGTTGGAGGCTGTTCCTACTCTAGATAAAGACAAATATCACAACCCTCTAAGGGTCACTGCAGGAACGGTTCCACAACTTAAACAAACCCATACTATCTGTCCTTTTATTGACCGCTGTCCAAAATCTATGCTGATTTGCACTAAGCAAAAGCCTCTAACCTTTAATCAGAAATCTAAAGTAAACTGTTGGTTATATGACGAAAGAAACACCACTAATAGAGATCAAAAACCTCAAAAAAAGCTTCCAGAAAAAGAGGTTGCTGGCAGTAGATAATATCAACCTCTCTATTTATCATAATGAAATTTTAGGCTTGGTAGGAGAAAGCGGTTGTGGGAAATCCACCTTGGCAAAACTCTTAATGCAGCTTTGCCCACAAGATGAGGGAGAGATCTTATTTGAAGGAAAAAAAAGAAAGAAGTCTGAATTGAGCACCTTTATTCAAATGGTTTTTCAAGACCCTTACTCTTCTTTTAACCCTAAGATGACAATTTACGACATTTTGGCTGAACCATTACTCCTCCATAAATTTCCTAAAAAGGATCTCTCCAAGGAAATTTTTCATTTAATAGGACTTGTTGGCCTACCTAAAAGTTTAGCATCTTTAACCCCTACCCAATTAAGCGGAGGACAGCTGCAGCGAATAGCCATTGCAAGAGCTATTTCCTTAAAGCCTAAGTGCATTATTTTTGATGAAGCTATTTCTGCTTTAGATGTCTCTGTTCAAGCGCAAATCATACATCTTCTGCTTTCCTTGCAAAAGCAACTGAAATTAACTTTTATTTTCATTGCACATGATTTAGCGGTCGTAAAATATCTATCTGATAGAATTGCTGTCATGAGTCAGGGAAAAATAGTAGAAGTAAATACAGCTCATGCTCTTTTTACCTCCCCTCAACACCCCTTTTCCAAGAAGCTGCTTTCGAGCATTATTGAACTAAAAAAATAGCTAAAAATTAGTTAAAACAGGTTTAGGAAGTTGAAAGAAAACATCTTCTTTTTTGTAAACAATCTCCTCTACCTCATTAACTCCAAACTCTTTTAGTTTTGCAATACATCTTTGAACGACTGCTTCAGGAGTAGATGCTCCTGCAGTCATGCCTATAGTAGACACACTTTCTAACCAAGCAGGGTTAATTTCACTTTCATCATTAATAAGAAAAGAAGGAACGTTCCGATTCATGGCAGCCTCTTTCAATCTGTTTGAATTAGAGCTAGTAGGATCGCCCACCACTAGAACAATATCAACATCACTGGTAATTTCCCGTAAAGCAAGCTGTCTATTAGTAGTTGCATAACAAATAGAAGAGCTGGGAAGAGTTTCTATAGCCGGATATTTTTCTTCTAACGCCTCGACGATTTCCTTTATATCATCTAAGCTTAACGTTGTTTGTGTAAGATAAAATAGCTTTTGGTCTTGTGTAAAGGTAAGTTTTTGCACATCGTATGTTGATTCTACTATTGTTGTAACTTCCGGAGCCTCACCTGCAGTGCCGACCACCTCAACATGGTTTTTATGCCCAATCAAGACAATTTGATAACCTTTTTGTGCATATCTTTTTGCAGCAGAATGAACTTTTGTAACAAGACCACAGGTAGCATCAATTTCAATTAAGTTTCTTTTTTTTGCCTCTTCCCTGATTGCCGGAGAAACGCCATGTGCCGAATAAATAAGCCTTTCCCCTTCGGGTACATCAGCAATATTTTCTATAAAAATAGCCCCTTTAGACTTTAAATCATCAACTACATGCTTGTTATGAACAATTTCATGTTTAACATAAATAGGCGCACCCCAAAGCTCTAAAGCTTTCTTCACAGTATCAATAGCCCTTTCTACGCCGGCGCAAAAGCCTCTAGGCTTACAAAGTAAAAGTTTCATAAATAACCTTAAAATTAGGAAGAAGCATCTGCAGCACAGCGGAAGCCATAGGTTCCATTAACTGTTCCAGGATTATTACGATGTCTATGAGATATTCTCAAATCTTCCTTTAAAGATTTCCAACAGCCACCTCGCAACACCCGATATACACCTTGAGGAGGACCAATGGGGCTTTCAGGTTCTTGTTGAGAAGTTTCATAAAAATTATAAGCATACCAGTCTTGACACCACTCGTAAACATTACCGGCAATGTCATATAAACCAAACTCATTTGGAGGATAGCTCATTACATTAGTTGTATCTGAGCTGAAGTAGTTGGCTTGAGATCTCTCTATCTCGTCTCCTGTTGGATATGTGTAGTCATTTCCGCTAGAAGCAGCTATTTCCCACTCAGCCTCTGTCGGAAGTCTTTTTCCTACCCACTTTGCATAAGCAACAGCACCATACCAAGTAACGCCTACTACCGGATGTTTACTGTAACCTGATTCGATGATGAGTTTACCGCCGCTTCTTTTTATCCTTGAATCTCTTAACCTGATGATGTCGTTATTATTGCCATCCTTTTCTCCCCCCATTGCCTGTAAAAAGCGGACAAACTGTTCGTTTGTTACTGGATGAATATCGATAGCGTAACTATTTACAGTAATAGAATGACGTGGCATCTCGTCCCTAGCCCCATTTTGACAACCTCTTGAATAAGTTCCCCCTGGGATAATAACCATTTCAGTTAGAATAGGATCTACTTCACTTATCTCTACTTTTTTAGGCTCATAACGAGATACTTGCATTTCTCTTTGAAAAATGGCTCCTGGATCAGGCTCATATACTGGTCTTTCAATTTCCTGGGGCTTCAACACCGGCTTCAAGTCAGGGCTTTCTTCTGTCGGTGTGAAAGGAACCTCAGCTTCCGACTTATCTTTATCTTTTGGAAAAGGAAAAGAAAGCTGCATTTTACACTCTACTGCCTGTTCTAGTTCACTCCAAGAGTCAGTAGTAGTTGATAGATATTTATCTAAAGCCTTTGTTAAATGAAGAGGTCTTTTACTAGGTTTGGACTGTAAAAGAACTTTAATTAACTCATCCCAGTTTTGTTCAAACTCAGGTTTTACTTTCGAAGGCATTTCAAAAACTCCTTCAGGAAAGCCACCGGCAATTAAATAGTATGCCAAGACGCCAAAAGCATAGGTATCTACTTTAGCATCACATTTTTCTCTATCAGCATATATTTTTTGTTCCGGTGATAAAAACGCAAAGTTAGACAAATAACTTTGTAGAGTTTTTTCCTCTGATTCACTATCGCTTAAAGCCTCTGCCATTTTACCTGCTAATTCGCTAAATATTGTCTTTTCTCCTATAAAGCGATTCAAACCAAAATCTGAAAGATAAGCTCTTAAATTTTTGTCAGTTTGGTTTATTAAAATGTTGGTAAGCTTTATTCCGCCGTGAAAAAGATATCCTTCCTCAAAAGGAAATTGATGTGCATAGTCTAATGCGGAAGCAAGCTGGCTTAAAATAGTTTCCACTTCCTTTTCAGCCAGGTCAAAGTTTTTAGATTGCAGATAGGCATCTAATGTTACATATTCTTTTTCTAGATCAATTACTTTGTCCATTACAAGGAAATATTTGCCGTCAAAGGCAGAAACATTATGAACCTTAACTATGGATGGATGGTTTAGACGGGCAATTGTCCCAATATTTTTTTCAAATTTTTCAATAAATTCAGGATCATTGGAAAGGTTTTCGGGAAGAATTTTTAAAACATATTCTTGTTTTGTAAAGCGATGTTGTGCGAGATACACACTACCAAAAGCTCCTTTCCCAAGCTCTTTGACTAAAGTAAAGTCTCCAAATGTTTCAATACTTGCTGTCATAATCTACCAATTAATTAAACCCTGCATTTTGAAAGATTACACTTTTTCTATGCAAGGAATCAATTGTTTTTTATTACAATTAATAAAAAAAATTAACACGCCAAATCTAATTCACTATTAAAGTAAAAATAATCCATTAATTGAGCCAAGCATTAAACCCAATAGTAAACTATTTGTCGCATGCTGATAGTTTTTATAAAGATATAAAACTAATCTTGAAAAAACCATTAAGCCAAGCAAAATGCCTAATGTAAAACTTCCTAAAAACAACATCGATTGAAGTGGCAGCGTTTGTCGAACAATGCTATCAAAAAAATTCTTAACGTGGAAGATGATCGTTTGGTAAAGGCCAAGAAGAACTAATACGCTACTTCCTGAAATTCCCGGAAGAAGCATAGCAAAAACGCCCAGCAAGCCTGCAAGAAAAAGGTAAAAGTAATTGCTTTGCATCGGATAAGAAATAAGACCTTGATAGATTAGATACGAAATGGCAGCTCCACATAGAAAAAATACCCAATTGATCGGATTTTTTTTAGGAATTGTCCTAGCAATAGATATAATCGATATAAAAATCAAACTGGCAAAAAAATAAATAAAATATTTTTTATACGTGGAGTGTTCCAAAATAAAGTGGATAATTTGAGAAAATAAGAATATTGCAACAATGATGCCAGCCAACAGAGGGAATAAAAAGCGCCAGTTAATTTTTTTGATGAATGTTCGAAACTGTAGCTTTAACAAATACCGCGGTTGAATACTTTTAATAGCACTTAGCCAACGCTCATAAATATTTGTTAAAAAAGCAACTGTCCCTCCAGAAATCCCGGGGAGCAGATCTGCAATCCCCATAAAAAGTCCGATACAGAAAATACGCACTAGAAAACACCTAAAAACTTAGCAAAGTACCAAGCTGCCATAAGAATAACAACTACAGCTCCTCCCCAAATAAGATTGGGCAAGACTCCCTTTTTAGCTCCTTGCATATTTCTTGATTCCAGTGTTCCTATACCATAGTCAAATTCCTGCTTTTCTTTTTTTATCTTAAAAGCTTCTGGATAATCTTTTAGCAGCTGATCTGGGTTAAATCCTAAAAAAGAAGCATATTGTCTGATGAACCCCAATGAATAAACAGGTGACAGCACCTGCTGTGCTTTTCCCTCTTCAATCGATTGCAGGTACATCATTCGGATAGATGTAGCATTTTCTACTTCTTTTAAAGTTAAGTTCATCTCCTCTCGTTTTGTGCGAAACAAACTACCAAGTTTTTGTGTGTCTTCTTCGGCCATGATTCCTCTATAATTTTAACCTGACATCTTATAGCTTTATAAGATATCATGCAATTTTAATGAAATTAGATAAAATCTATGAATTGTTTTTCTACAAAAATTGACCTTAAGCTCGCAGAAAAATTAAAAAACGACTTACTGCAACAAGGTTTTGAAATTACTATCCCCCCTTATACTATTTTTGCCGCTAAAAAAAAGGGGGTAAGCTGTAACTTATACAAGTCAGGATCTTTGACAGTTCAAGGTAAAGATATGGCAGCTTTTATAGAGTTTTACTTAGAACCAGAGATTTTAAAAGAATTTACCTTTACCCACCCCACAGCTACAGCTGACTTAACTCCAAGAATTGGTGTTGATGAAGCTGGCAAGGGAGATTTTTTCGGTCCTCTTTGCACTTGCGCTTTTTATGCTGATAAGGACGATATACAAAAACTTATCTCATTAAACATACGAGACAGTAAACGTATGTCAGATCAGACGGTCTTGAAAATAGCAAAAGAGCTCGAAAAGTCTTTTACACATGATGTCATTTGCATCTCTCCCTTAAAGTACAATGATTTGTACCAGAAAATGAAAAACTTGAACTTTCTGCTCGGCTGGGCACATGCAACAGCTATTGGCAATTTAGTACAAAAATCAAGTTGTAAAAAGGTAATTATCGACCAATTTGCCAGTGAGTATGTGGTAGAGAATGCTTTAAAGAAAAAAAACATTGAAGTCGATTTAACACAGCAGCACCGCGCTGAGTCTGATGTAGTTGTAGCTGCAGCCTCCATCGTTGCAAGGGCTACTTTTTTAAAACAACTCCAAGTATTGTCAGAAAAACTTGGTATCAATCTTCCTAAAGGAGCTTCCAAGTTAGTACTTAAAACAGGCAAGGAAATTGTGCAAAAGTTTGGAGCCGGCAAACTTTCTGAGTATTCAAAGGCCCACTTTAAGACAACAGAAGACATTTTAAATGAGCTGAAATAATGCTTTTAAACCTTGTTATCAAAAATTTTATAACAATTGATTTTCTTGAGATCTCTTTTACAGAGGGGCTGAATATTATCACAGGAGAATCCGGATCTGGAAAAAGTGTTATTTTAAAGGCTATTGATTTAGCCACCGGTGCCAAAGCCAGCCCAGACATGATCCGAAAAGGAGCGTCTGTGGCTTGGGTGGAATGTGAATTTCAATCAAATAGCAAAACCGCCTTTCTTTTTAAGGAATTTACCAATGAAAGTGATACTTTCACAATTAGAAGAGAAATACTTGCTAGCGGAAGATCAAGAACTTTTCTTAATGACCAAACCATTCCACTGACAAAGCTGAAAGAAAATGCGAATTATCTGACAGAATATGTATCGCAAAACCAAGCAAGTTGTTTACAAGAGGAAAGTTTTGCTAGAAAAATACTAGACTCCTATGCCTCTTTAACAACACTGCAAGAGCAGTTCTCTACCTGTTTTACCCAAGTAAGCACCCTTTCAAAAGAAATCGATTGCTTACTGCATAAAAAAGAACAAGCAAATGCAGAAGTCTCTCAATTAAGAGAAGACGTTAGCAGTATAGAAAGCATGAAGTTTCAAGAAGAAGAGGAAGCAGCGCTTGAACAGGAACTCACTTTGCTGACGACTGCTAAAGAGCGCTTGCAAATTTCTGAAAACATTAACCATGTATTGATAGAACAATCCCCAGCTATTTTACTTTCTTTAAAAACTTTAAAAAAAGATCTCGACCTCTTGCATAAAATGGATACAACCTGTGAAGGGATGCTACCTCATCTTGATGCTGCTGTAGTTGAGTTAGAAGAACTTTCTTATCAAATTAGATCTTATAAATCTTCCCTAGACATCGACCCTCAAAGGCTTACCCAAGTAGAAGAGAGGTTAAAAGAAATTGATAGCCTGAAAAAACAGTTTGGCCCTTCTTGCGAAGATATCTCCCGATATTTACAACAAGCCCAGAAGAAAATTGATTTTTTAGAGGAAAGTGACCATTTGCTGCTTTCTTGCGAAAGAAAAAAAGACTCTCTCAAAGCTGAATTAGACAACCTAGGAGCATTGCTTTCCAGTAAGCGAAAAGAAGCTGCGATAGTTTTTCAACAAAAAGTATCTGAAGTGTTAAAAAAGCTGAATCTTACTAATGCCTCTTTTGAAGTTCATTTAGAAAAAATTCACCGCAGCTCCTTTGGTGAGGAAAAAATATCTCTTTTATTTAGCGCAAACAGAGGGATCGACCCCCAACCAATTACTTATTCAGCAAGTGGAGGCGAACTTTCTCGAGTCATGTTGGCTATCAAGACTGTTCTAGCAAAAAAAGACGATCCTCATACGATTATCTTTGATGAAATAGATTCCAACGTAGGAGGTCAAAGCGCCTTGATCATCGGAGAAAATTTAAAAAAACTAGCAGACTACCAGCAAGTTATTTGTGTAACCCACTTTGTGCAAGTAGCCCGCTTTGCCAACAACCATTTATGTGTGCAGAAAAAGGAAAATGCCCTCAGCACTACCATAGTTCATAGCCTTTCACCTGAAAGTCAGGAAAAAGAGTTTCTAAGGATGGTGGGCCAAAATTATGACCCCCCACTGCTAAAGAAAGGAAAATGACTCTACGAAATGATGATAAAGGCCATCCTCATACTGATCGTCAATACTTTCTACAGCAATCAAATATAATTTATTATTTTTCATCATGGCTATTCCTTTGAAAAATACGTTTTCATTTTGAATGAAAAATTCCATTGCCGTTGCTTTTTTTGTATTAATTGAATTGGCAAAAATAAGTTTCCCTCCCCTTTGGACTAGACCGCTGATAAAACTTTCAATGGACATCTCTTCTTGCGAGGCTTTAATTTTATGTGGATACACAGCAATGAGCATCATGTAAACTGTTTGAGGCTTTATAGCTGAAATATATGCGTCATAAGTAACCATGGCTTTTGATTGAGGTAGTAAAAACTTCTCTTTCATGTGCTTAGGAATATCCGGAAACGCAATCTTACAGTTTCCATTGATGGAGTGGTACTCTCTCCATGTGCTACTTTCTTCGCTAGCCTGCAAACTGTATGTTTTGAAAATTGATAGAATAAGTAATAGCGCACTGAAAATAATCGTTGTTATAGAGCTATTTTTTATCGTTTTTTGTTGATTCATAACCTCCTCCCCTTTTTAAAAATTCCATGTTATTAGCGGTACATCAAAGAAGTGACCGCATGTATTAACAATAGCAATCCATAAAATCAGCAATATTACAAAAATTATGAATGCAACAATTACGACATTGAGCATAGATTTAGCTATTGAAAATTTATGAACTACAGTAAGTCCTTGTAAGTAAATAACGAGCGCCCAGATTGTCATCCCCAGTTTGATCAGCATTACCGTTAAAACAATATTCATTTGCAGAGAAGACAAAATATTCCCTCCTGGAAAATCTTTAAACAGTCCTTCTCCAAAGACGATTATCATAACTACCCAGCATAGGACATTAATGATAAACGGAACACTTGCCCAAATAGCAACAGCTCTTACTTGGATGAAAGAGGCAGAGCCATTTAGCCACCTTCCTGTTTTTGCTATTAAAAACGAAGAGACTCCATAAAGAAAATATCCCCAAAAAGGAGCCAAAACTATAGATGCTATAAGTATAGTAAGTAGATTAAACTGATAACCAGGTGCATAGACTTGAGCTAGGTTCATGAGTGAACTGAAACCATAGACTGTGGCTAAAGGCCATAGTCTATGGTTCGGATTAACAGAGACAATTGACTCTATGGTTTCTTTAGGATGAATCCATATAGAAAACCACGGACTCTTATTAAACATCTCCCCCTCACCTAAGTTCACACCCCTAGGTTAAGGATACAATGTAATAATTAATTAAACAACCCATTATTGTTTAATTAACGAAACAAAATAGTAAAAAACATTACTAAATAGAAAAATTAAAATGTAAGATATAATAAAAGCTAAAATTACATTTCCAATTGATCTAGCTATAGTAAACCCCTGCACTTCCTGCACGCTCTGTACTAAAATAACAAAAGACCAAATCCCTGCTATTAAGCTGATTAAATTAATGAAAAGGGTTGTGATTGCCCCTTCTCCTTTGCTTAGTATAATATCCGAAGAAAAAACTAAGAGAACAAACCACATCAGCAAGCTGATAATAAGCGGCACCTTAGACCAGGAAAGAGCAGCTCTTACATGTAAAAAAGGAGCATTCCCTTTTAGCCATTTACCTGTAAAGTGCAGAACCCAAGAATTGAAATAAAGAAAGACTGCTCCAAAAAAAGGAGAAACAACTATGGCAGCAAATACTATTAATACCACGCTGTATACCTGTCCTAGCTGCCAGTTATTGGCTAAAAACAAGATCGTTTGTAGGGCATAAATAGTTGCTAGATAAAAAAAATGGTATCTTGGATCCTTGTTAACAATAGCTCTGATAGTCTTTTTTGGCTGCGTCCAGATGGTAACCCAAGGATTAAAACCAAATTTTGATGTCATATTTACCTCTTACTACGTTTTTTAACATACTTGAGAAAAGTTTTTCTAAGGTCTTGATCGAGAAACTGATATCCCATTTCGAATAATCTTTTCGGAACAACCCTAGTAGACGCTAAAAGCATTTCTTTAGCTTGATTTCCTAAGAACAACTTTAACAAAAAAGAAGGCATATGAAAACAAAAAGGTTTCCCTAGCACTTCTGCAAGAGTTTTCCCAAACTCTTTTTGCTGTATGGGTTGAGGACTGACAGCGTTGAATGGCCCTTGCATATCTTCTTTTGTTATAGCTAAAAATAGCATTTTGCAGACATCATCAACGGACACCCAACTAAGAAATTGTTCTCCGCTGCCTATTTTACCTCCTAATCCGAACTTATATGCTAGAGCCATTTTAGGAAGTAGTCCGCCATCTTTTCCTAAAACAAGGCCAAAGCGAAAGTGAACTATTCTAGAAAGATTGTTTAAAACTTCTGCGGCTTTTTCCCACTCATAGGTAACAGTGGATAAAAAACCTGCACCGGGACTGCTGCTTTCCTCTAAAACTTCTTCTTTTCTAGATCCATAAAGACCTATTGCCGAAGCACAGACAAAAGCTTTAGGAGGATGCTGAACCCTTTTAAGTGACTCAGCTAGAAACTTGGTCCCATGAACTCTTGAACGATAGATCTTTTCCTTTTTCTTTTTCGTCCACAAGCCTGCAACACTTTCTCCCGCTAAGTGAACAACAACATCTATGTGATCAATATTTTGCTGATCTAAAACTTCTTTTTCAGGATTCCAAAAGATAGTGTTTGAACTCTTTGACGGCTTTCTTGACAAGTGAAGGACATCTATTCCGCTTTCTTGCAAATACTTGCAAAAGTTTTTTCCGATAAATCCGGTAGATCCAGTTACGAGAACTCGCATTATTATACATGATTTTAAGTGCAAAAAAGAGTATATCTCTTTTCTGCACTTATTGTAAGTTTATTGTGGACCAGGGCCTTGACCGCCGCCTGAGTTTCCTCCTGTTGAACATCTACCTTTGTAAAGAGATGAGCATCCAAAAAAGCTAATGCCATACAAACCAGCAAGTCCGACCAGAGCATAAATAAAACGCGATAATCCTGAAGAGGGTCCTCCAAAAAGATCTGCTATTAGATCATATTGAAAAAAGCCCCAAAGACCCCAGTTCAAAGCGCCTATAATAATTAATAATAAAACGAGAAAGCGAATAAATTTCATTACGTTATATCCCCCAAATTTAGATCTAAATCTCTCTTTTCTTCATCTTAAAAAATTTATTATTCCTTGTCATTGCTTTTTTTAAGCTAGATAAAAGAGAATCTCATTGACGTGAGCCATTTTAGGTGGTAAGATTCTCGTTGACTTAGAGGCTTTTCATGGAAAAATTTAACTATCAGAACTTAGAAGACTTACAGAAACTTGCCCGAATTCAACTGAAGGACGAGGAAAAAAAAGACCTATTAGAGAGCCTACAGAAAATAGTTGAGTACATCGATCAGCTTGACTCCATAGACACAAAAGATGTTGCATGTTGCAACCACGTCTCTCAAGTTCAAAATGAAAATGTCGTCCGAGACGATGTAGTGGGAGAGTTGCTTTCCCGTGAAACTTTACTTGAAAATGCCCCAGATCAAATAGGTGGCATGATCAGAACCCCTCCCATAATGCAGGACTAAAACGACATGGATCTATATAAACTTTCAGCATACGAGCTTAGAAACCTTTTTTTGGATAAGAAAGTAAAAGCTACAGAAATCACTGAGTATTTTTTAAAACGCATAGAAAAAAATAATAAAAAACTGGGAGCTTTTTTAACTGTCTTATCGGAAAGAGCTATGCAAAAGGCGAAAGAGCTCGATCAAAAAAATGCAGAAAACAAACCAATGGGAAGGCTGGCCGGTGTTCCGATTGCTATCAAAGACAATACGCATATCGAAAAAGAAATAACTACCTGCGCTTCTCAATTTTTGACTAATTACAAAGCTCCTTTTTCAGCAACAGCTGTAAAACTTTTAGAAGAGCAAGATGCTATTTTAGTGGGAAAAACTAATTTAGATGAATTTGCTATGGGATCTTCTAATGAGAACTCTTCTTTTTACCCCAGTTACAATCCCTGGAACTTAGACTGTACTCCAGGAGGATCATCTGGAGGGTCTGCCTCAGCTGTAGCCTCTAGAATCTCCTTGATTGCAACTGGCTCTGATACAGGAGGATCTATTAGACAGCCTTCTGCTTTTTGCGGCGTTGTCGGTTTTAAGCCAACTTATGGAAGAGTATCTCGATATGGCTTGGTTGCCTTTGGCTCTTCACTAGATCAAATTGGGCCTATTGCAACGAATGTTAAAGATATTGGTCTTACTATGGAAGTTTTAGGAAAGCATTGCCCCCATGATGCTATGAGCTTAGAGTTTCCGGCTGAAAGTTATATTGAAAACTTAAGAGAAGATTTATCTGAAATTACTGTTGGGGTTCCATGGCATTTTTTAGAAAGTTTGAACAAAGAGGCTCATGACAACTTTGTCCAGTCCATAGAAACGATGAAATCGCTGGGAGCAAACATAATTGACGTGAACTTAGATATCTTAAAGTCTTCTATTGCCGTTTATTATATTTTAGCTACTGCAGAAGCATCTACTAACCTAGCCAGATTTGATGGCATCCGCTATGGAGTCAGATCAAAAGATGCTAAGAACTTAGAAGAGGTATATGACCTTTCTCGAGACCAGGGATTTGGCTATGAAGTGAAAAAAAGAATCTTACTGGGAACATATGTGTTATCTTCTGGCTTTCAAGAAGCTTTTTATAAAAAGGCGCAAAAAGTAAGAACATTAGTCATTCAGTCTTTTGATGCAGCATTTAGTAACTGTGATTGCATCTGTATGCCCACAGCTCCCATTACTTCTTTCAAGTTAGGCACTTTCCAAGATCCTATTGGGATGTATTTACAGGATATTTTTACCATTTCAGCAAACTTGGCTGGTCTTCCAGCTATTAGCGTCCCATCTGGTTTTGACAAAGACAACAAACCATTTGGATTGCAGTTCTTAGGTCCTCAACTTCACGATGCACCTGTCGTTTCTTATGCCCACGCCTACGAACAAGCTACTAAGTTTAGCAGTAAAATCCCCCCTCTTTTCGATAAGGAGTTTTAAAATGAAGAACTGGGAAGCAGTAATTGGCCTTGAAGTACACGTTCAATTAAACACCATCACAAAACTTTTTAGCTCAGCTCCTAATAGATTTGGAGATGATCCTAACACGAACATAACAGTAGTAGATACGGGACAGCCTGGAGCGCTCCCTGTCGTTAATCGAGAAGCCATTAAAAAAGCAGCTCAGTTTGGCTTTGCTGTCAATGCGTCGGTAGAAAAATTCAGTAAATTTGATAGAAAATCTTACTTTTATCCAGACAGCCCCAGAAATTTTCAAATTACCCAATTTGAACATCCTATTGTTAGAGGTGGAACAGTAACAATAACTGTTGAGGATGAGAAAAAAGAATTTCAAATTGATAGAGCCCACTTAGAAGATGACGCCGGCATGCTGAAACACTTTAGCAGTTTTGCGGGCGTTGACTATAACAGGGCTGGTACTGCTCTTATTGAAATTGTATCAACCCCTTGCATGACAAGCGCAAAAGAAGCCATAGCCTATGTAAAAACATTAAAAGCTATCTTAGAGTATATCGATGCATCAGACTGCAACATGGAACAGGGTTCTTTAAGAGTAGATGCCAACATTTCTGTAAGACCTGTTGGGGAAAAAAAACTTAGAAATAAAACAGAAATCAAAAACATGAATTCGTTTACTTTTCTAGAAATGGCCATCAATGCAGAAATTGAAAGACAAATCCGACTTTATGAAGAATATGAAAGCGATGAACCAGATAACGTTGTCATACCGGGAACATATAGGTTCAATCCCAACACGAAACAGACAGAGCTCATGAGGATGAAGGAAAGAGCTGAAGATTACAGATATTTTCCTGAACCTGATCTACCTCCTATTGTTCTTACACAAGAATTCTTAGATACAGTCAAAGCTACTTTACCAGAGCTTCCTCAACAAAGATTTGCTAGATATGTTGAACAATTGGGTTTGTCTGAATATGCAGCAACAAATTTGATTTTAGATAAACAAACGGCTGATTATTTTGAAGAGGCGCTCACCTATTCTAATAACACTAAAGCTTTGTGTAATTGGATCACTGTTGAATTTCCAGGCCGCTTAAAAGAGCTTGGTCATACTCTGTCTTCTATCGACATCCCTGCAGTACATTTGGCTAACTTGGTCAAAATGATTGATGAAGGGAAAATAACAGGCAGAATTGCTAAACAAGTAGCGGATGACATGGTGCAAACCCCTGGTATGGATCCAGTAGACATTGTTAAGAACAACCCTGATTATCAACCGCTAAGTGATGCATCTGCTATTGAACCTTTAGTAGAAAAAGTTCTCCAAGATAACCCACAGTCTATAGAAGACTATCTTGCAGGCAAGAAAAAAGCTCTAGCCTTTTTAGTAGGGCAGATCATGAAACTTACCAAAGGTAAAGCGTCACCTGACATTGTCAATGAGCTTATTCAGAAAAAACTTGACTCCAAAAACTAATCCTTCTTAAAAAGAGCTCTGAGGTAAAAGCCTTTAAGCTGGGAGGAAAGTGTGAGAAGATATTGCCAACTTTTTATTGTTGGACTATCTTTTTTTTGTATCCAGTGTACTACGTATATTAACGATCCGTACTGTCTGGCACCACAAACTTCTAATTCAACTTGGACTCCCCTTAAAAAAAACACACTTATTTCTTCACAGTATTGTCAGACAGTTGTCCCTAAAAATTTCAGTAGCGAAAAGCTCACCTTAGCTGAGCTTATTGACATTGGTTTGCAAAACAACCCAGAAACAAAACAGAGCTGGTTTGAAGCAAGAGCTGCTGCTGCTAACTATGCGCAAACATTAAGCGATTACTTGCCAGAATTTGATATCACCGCATCGTACACAAGAGTAAGAGGAAACTTTTTTGATGTCGCCGCAATTATTCCCTACTACCTGACTACCATTGACCCTTTACTAAATGTAAATTATACAATTTTTGATTTTGGCAAGAGAAAAAATACCTCAGAAAATGCCAAACAAGCTCTTTACTATGCTGATTATTTGCATAATCAAGAGATACAAAATGTCATGCAAATGATCATTGATGATTATTACAGATATGTTTTTCAAAAAGAAGAACTGCTCGCAAAAGAGGCTGACTTAGAAAATGCCCAAGCTTCTTTAGACGCAGCAAGACAGCGCTTTGATTTAGGGCTAGCTGCACTAGGCGATGTTGCTCAAGCAAGAAGCAAATACTTGCAGGCTAAAATCAATGTTACCAATTCAAAACGAGATGTAGAAACTTCTTTTACAGAGCTTGCTAAAAATATAGGAATCCCCTCGAATGTGCATTTTAAAGTGGAGGAGCTGCCTTCTAAAACCGATACAAATATCTGCTTGGAAAGTGTCCATGCCCTTATTGAAAAGGCTCAAAAAAACAGACAAGACTTTCTTGCCGCCAAAGCTGATGTAAAAGCAAAAGAAGCAAAGGTTCGCCTTGCAAAAGCAGAAGGAAGACCTACTATTGATGGCTATGCAAGTGTGGGAAGCACCTATTATAGTCTAGGGGGGCAGGAAGACTATAATTTTACAGCACAAGTATCCCTTAATATTCCCTTGTTTAAAGGATTTTTTTATAAGAATGGAGAAAGAGTCGCTAAGTCCAACCTGGAAAAATCACAAGCAAGTTTAATGGAAAAAGAACTTACCCTTATAAAAGAAGTGTCGGATTCTCATTTTAATGTCACAACATCGGTAGATAATTTACAGGACTCTGAAGACTATTTATGCTCAGCCCAAGAACAGTTCAACATAGCCCTTAGCAACTACAAAGTAGGAACAGGAACCATACTAGATGTTCTATCTGCTCAAAGCTCTTTACAAGATGCAAGATCGCGCCTTGCCGATGCCAAAAGAGACTGGTATAGCTCCCTTGTTAGTTTGGCATATGCGACAGGCAGCCTTTGTATGAATGAACAAGACCTTAAGCTGGAAGAAATGAAAGAAGTTTATCAGCCTTGCTCACTTCAATGAAGTATTTCTCTACTCTCCTATTGTAGAAGGATATTGCTGGATAAAGAGTTGTTGGTTTCCAGTCCATGGATTAATAATCTTAGCAGCGCAATAGAAAAGATCCTTTATAATTCCAGGTATTTGCAATCCTCTATATGCCAAATTATTCATAGATTCTACTTTTCCAAGGGTTAATAAAGATAATACAGCTGCTACACTACCAATAATGCCGTCCGCAACTCGAGTGACCACTGAAGAAATAGCTAGTAAAGCATAAGTTAGTCTTGAAGCAATATGTCGTTTAAAAACATTTTCTGAACTAAGATAATTGAGAGCCAAGGCCTTTAAGGCTGTACTAATTTGATTGGTAATAAATCCATCTCCATCAGCTGTAATAAAAGCTTTACTATGATTAACGAATCGTGCTTGTGGATTCAAAGTTTTTAAAAAATTCATGTAGAGTACAGAAACAGTTTTTTGTGAATTATCTAAACTGTCCATTGCCAGTCTGAATGACGATGAGCACTTTCCTCCAGTAACAATAGTTGCAAAACCAGCACCTACTCCAACTATCATATTTACTGCACTTGTAATCGTAGAGGAAGGTATTGAAGCTAGAAAGCCTGCTCTTGCTAAAACTTGACTCTTTAAAAAAGAGTCATTTGTTGTACTGGAATTATCAACGTTATTAAACATAATTATCACCTAAATAAATTTTATTTATGAAATAATAACATTTTAACATTAAAATATTATAAAGAAAATTACCCACCCCAAAAAAATGACAGTTAAAAAAAAACCTCAAGTTATTAACTATTAATAATTTATTGTTCCTTAAAGGTCAATAGGAGTAATAAACAAGAGCTTTTTGGTGTTAAATCAGATATAGAAATAAAGGTGAGTCCTGCCGATGTCAAAAGAGACTGGTATAGCTCCCTTTGAAAATCATGCCGATTTAGTCGGCGCCAAGAATAT
>PFAC01000022.1:51626-53630 GCA_002773835.1 Chlamydiae bacterium CG10_big_fil_rev_8_21_14_0_10_35_9
CCTCTTCCTTTAGGGAGAGGAGGATGTCAATTCTTAGGTAATAGAAACTGTTCTTTGCTTAGCTTGAAGGCATCGCAAAGCTCTGTAGCTAATTCTAAAACCCTATTTACTCCTTCTTGAACCTCCTCATGGATAAATCCAGGCGATTTCGCGGATGGGTAGCTAAGCAGCTCGCTCGCGGCTCATTCCAAGCCCAAGTCTAAGAGTGATAATCGCAGCACTTTTGTCACGATCATGTAGAGCTCCACACTCTTTACACTCCCATACTCTTACCAATATACTGCAAGGCGCTTGACCCCATATCTAAAGAAAGGGAATTGCGTCGCGTCACCTTATTCACACAAAAACTTATTTATCTTTTGTGCTGCCATCTATAGAATTTACGGATTAAAATATTTTAACTGTACGAAAAATCATGGCAGCAACAAATCCCATATCATCTAAAAGAACTAGCTTTTCATCTTCTAGCGATCCAACAGTAAAGCAAGAAGATGAAAAAGTTGCACAAGTTGCCCTAGAAGCTATAAAACCTACAACAAAACTTGAGCAGGTTAGATCTAACTTAATTTCTAAAAAAGTATGCAAGGAAATTGAAAAAGGTCATACGGAAGAGGCTATCCTGGCTATTAACAACAGACTTTTTAACCCTAATTATGTTTCTAATGGTCTTACTCCTTTGCAAAAAGCTGTTATCAGGAAAGACAAAGATGTTTTACGAGCACTGCTTAATTATCCTGACATAAATATAGAACAGCATAGCGCCCAAACTGAGTCTCCTCTTAGTTTAGCTATTGAAGAAGACGATCTCAATATAGTTCAATTACTGGTAGAAAGAGGCGCAAATATTAGTGCTAGAGATCAACATGGTAGAACGCTAATTGAAAAAGCTTATTCATTAAAAGATCGTTCTTTTTCTCCAGCACATAATTATGAAATTCTTTTGTATCTAGTTTGTCTAGATGGAATAGACTTAACCGTTCTATCTACTGATCAAAAAGATAGATTACTTATGGCCGCACTATGCGCCAATTCAAAAAAAGCAATAGTGATACTTACCCAAAATGGTGCTAATGCAAATATATGTATAGATGTTTTGCTAGGTTGTACTCCCTTAATATCAGCTATTTGCCGGGGATGGAATGACGTTATAGTAGAATTGTTGAAACTCCCGAGCATTAACATCAATCAAGAAGACGACTGTAATCGCTCCCCCCTTGATTTTGCTGTCGATAAGGGAGATTTAGCTATGGTCAGGCTGCTTGTAGAAAATGGTGCGGATATTAATCGTAAAAGCCTCCTTCAAAGGGCAGTTTTGCAACATCATGATGAAGTTGCTTTATATTTACTTTCACTGGATAACATTCATTTAAGTTGTGTTCCCGAAGGTGTTAAACTGGATTTGCTCCATATAACACTTGATAGAAAAAACACTGCCGCCTCGTTGAAGCTGCTTTGGAATATTATTAATGCTCCTAATGTTCTAGAACAAATAATAGACTGTTACCCTAATATCCACTCCATTCCTGAAAAAGAAAAAAAACTTCTTTTTTACTTAGCTATTCAAGAAGGCTATTCAACCATTGTGCAAGACTTGCTACACCATCATATTGTAAAACCTAATGAAATTTTTAGTGACGGGAAACCTTTCTTTTATTTCGCTATTCATTCAGGACAGCTTGAAATAGTTAAATTGTTTATACAATATGGCGCAAATATACATATACAAGGAATGGCAGCTCCCCTAGTGATTGAGATAGCTTATCGTCATGAAAAAACTGAAATCCTTTGGTACTTTCTTTCTCTTGAAGAGCTCTCTTTAGACCTTTGTTCTACTGAAGTAAAAACAAAATTACTTTTCTTAGCAATTAATCATCAACAAAATGAAGCAGCAATAAGACTTATACGAAATGGAGTAAATATTCATATATGTGAAAAAGAAACACCATTGATTTTAGCTGTTATTAAAAGATCATTGCCAATTATACAAGAATTACTCAAACATTC
>PFAC01000046.1 GCA_002773835.1 Chlamydiae bacterium CG10_big_fil_rev_8_21_14_0_10_35_9
AGGCTTATGAAAGACTTTGCCTGGATGCAGTTTGATGATCCTATGCTTTGGCTTTTAGATCAGGAGGAACTCAAAAAGAAGTTCATTACATATCAAGAAGAATAGGATTTCAGTCCTTGCGTAAAAAATCTTTTAAATGATATGAACTCCAGCATGAAAACAAAACTTTCCTTACTTATTTTTTTCTTTATAGTAACTTCTGTCATGGCGCAAGATGTTCATCCCAGTGACAGAGAAGATGTAAAAGAAAAAAACTCCCGTATATATGGAGGGCCTCTTGGCTACTATTTGAGATTAAAGGTTATTCAACCACAAGGCGGGAGTATTATTGGTACCGATAAGATAGATGGCCCAATGGGAGGCGGCTTTGCAGCTTATGACTATAAAAAGCTGAACCATTTATATGTTTCGACAAGAGGCTTTTATGGGCTTGGAAGGATTAAAAATGGAGTGCAAAGATTTATCCATGAATGGGACGCTCAAGGAAGGTTCGGATACAATTACGTAGCGTTGCAAGGAGCTAAGCTCATTGCTACATTTTATTCAGGCTTTGGGTTTAATTATAAAATTCATAGCAGATCTTCCGGTAATGGCACCTCTTCCATAAAGTTAAAATACTTTAAATACTATATTCCTGTAGGTCTGCTTTTTGACCTAAAGGTAGTGGATTACTTTCATTTCATGTTTGACTTTACCTGGATACCGGATATCGATCCTACTGTAAAAATAGGAGGAATTCCGGGAGCTAGACTATCTCTTAAGCATAAGCAAAATTTTATGGTCCAAACTCCGTTAGTGTTTTTGTTGGGAGATCAAAGGCAGTGGGAAATTTCCGTTGTGCCATTTTGGAGAAGCGATAAAGATGGGAGAACTAAGCCGGCAACTGTCGGAGATATCCCGGCGCGCTTGCCAGAGCAAGTTTATATATATTGGGGGGGACAACTCCTCTTAGGTTATCGCTTTTAGTGTTTTAGCATTGTTTGATAAAGACGTTCTATTTTGTCTTCTAATTCTGAAGTAAGTTTGACCTGTTCTATTTCCATAAAACTTTTGGTATAGTTAAGGCTAAATAGGGCAGCTAGTTCTTCTGTTGAAAATGAAACAGCACCGCAAGGAGTATGTTTTTTGCAAAAACACTCACCAAAATCTATGTAGAAAGCAGGGTTTTTACATTGAGTGCAACAAGAAGAGAGATTGATCATACCTTCCAAAGAAAGAGCTTTTAATCGAAAACTATGCAGATAGTTCCTGGGATAAGAAGTATTTTCCATTTTTTTTATGAAACGGACAAGTAAGGAAAATAAGAGTTCATTTTTCTTTTCAGGTTCTTGCATCTCTAACAGGGTTTGACAAATTTTCATGCCTGCTTGAATTCGACTTAGAGATTCTCGAAAGGAAAGATGCAAATCAAGTATTTTGCTTTCTGTAAAATAATGAAGGTCATTTTTCCCTTTTTTAAAGTTAAATTCCGCAAGGGTAAAGCTGGAACATAAAGAAGTCTTTTGAGTATTTTTTGAGCTCAGTCCTTTTATCAGTAATGAGATAAGGCCATGTTCTCTAGTATAAACTTTTAGGATTTTGCTGGTGTCTCTAAATGGATAAGACCTGAGAGTCATGCCAAAAGTAGAGAGTTGTTCATAGCTTGTCAAAATGTGACCTAAATGTTAAGATTTTATCACTTTTGCACCGATAGCTCAATTGGATAGAGTACTTGGCTTCGGACCAAGTGGTTAGAGGTTCGAGTCCTCTTCGGTGCGTTAAAAATCAAATCTGATTGTAGCAGATACTCCGTGAAAATATAAATCTCCAATTCCACCACTCACTCCTTGTGAGAGGTTAAGTAAATTTTGCATCATATTTTGACTCCCTAACAGCTGAAAATCATAAGATGTACTTAAATCGAAAAAGAAAGATTCTTTTTTAAAAAAAGACCCCCAACCTAGACCAAGTCCCAGCTCTGCCATCGGTCTTAAGTAAGAACTATCATCTTTAATATTTACTTGAGAAATAGAGTTAGAAGGGCTTTGCTCAGTATGTTTTGTTTTAAATTTTGTATAAACAATGCTGGCAGAGGCTTTTCCAATGAGCCGAAATCCTTTTCCTAATAACCAATTGGTATTAATACCACCTTTAGGTCCTAAGGCCCACGAATCACTTTTGCTGAAAGAGACGGCTCTGCTAGAAAAAGCGTTTCCAGTTTTAGCAAAAACATTAAAATACTGTATGTTATACCTTTGATCGATCCAATTTGCCCTTGTTCCAAAATGGGCATTGAAAACAAGTTCTTTGCCCACATAAAAGCTGCGGGCAAGTTCTAGATCTAATTGATCAAAGTTGAGTCTCCATTTAGCTGCGGCATTGCTAGCAAATCCTGCATTTTGTGAAATCAACCATAAAGTATAAATGGAACCAATAGGAGAGTTAGGCGCACTTGAAGTAGATGTAATATCCTGGTGCAGGCGAAGGTACTGAGAGACTATTTGCCAATTATCATGAGAGGTAAAAATGGAAGCTTCTATTTTAAACCCAGGTTTATAGGTAAAGTCTTGCTGTAAGACCCTTCCATTGGGATTGGGTAGTGTCTGCCTTCCTGCTGGGTTAGTAATGCCGTATTCTAACCCATCTTGTATTGCTTCCCAGTAGAGAAAGCTTGTTCCAACAGATCCTCGCAGTGGCTTTTTTGGAAAAGGGGCGTTATAACCTTCAGGTAATTCGGTAGTAAAAATACTTAATGTTATTAAAAGTTGAAAGGTAATTAACCTAATAACCATATGTCCACCCCATTTAATTTATTTTAAAATAAAAAATGGAATTAAATAAATAATTAATTAAGTTGTTTAATTAAAGAAGTAAGGCCGTCTTCAAGGTTTTTTTGGATTTTTCTTTTTAATAACGAACGGATAGGCCAGGAAAAAAATCCCTTAATATGAACTAGATAGGTGATTTCAGATCCAGTATCTATGGGTTTGACCTGATAAGTGAAAATAAGTTTTATAAAAAGGGCCTTCCAGCAAATTGTAAAAGATTCACCTTCTTGAACATTTAGAATTTTATAGGGGACTACCTTCCCCTTGTTTGAGGTGACGTGTCCTTTTGACCCTTGGTTCAACCCGTTTGTATCTTCATCCCAATTGTTCCAAGGCTGCGCTTTTTGCCAGACTTGCCAGACCTTTTGGGGTGATGCTTTTGATTTTCCTGTAACTATTATTTTTGACATGGCAATGATAATAACAGGATAGCATTTAGAGAAAAAGAGTTAAGATTTGAGTCGACAAAGCAAAGTTTAATTTAATGTAATTTTTTGGAGAAAAATTATTTTGCTTACTTATAATAGTCGGCTTTTTTTTATTAACAGAGGAAAAAACATGACATTTGAGTTAAGCTTATGCTCTCAGCGAGTGGCAAACATTGATCAATTACATTTTGATGAAGAAGCTTCATTTTTAAAGTATTTAGACCTAAAGGGTTTGTTAAATTTTGCATCTACAGCTTCAAAAGCATTGGATGTAACAATACATTATCTTCAAAGAGTTAAACCGTCTGAAGTACAAGATTTTATTAATAATTTGATGGAGCGGCTTAATCAGGAGCAGTTTTCTAAGCAAATAGAAAACTTAACAAAAATTAAAAAAATATTAGAGTCAAAAAAAGTTCTTGAACTATCTGCTATAAAATTTCTTGTTGTTAGACCGCATATTTTAAAATCTAATATTTTGGAGATAAAAAAATCAATAATGGCAGAGTTAACGCTTCTAGATGAACCCACACTAAAAACACTCGAACAAATTATCCCTCCTAGTTTTTTTGAAAATTTTTTTGAAATATTGAAGCTTTACAAAGCAAAGACTACCTATGAGCAACAACCTATTTTTCAAGAGTTAGTAGAAAAGGGAAAGTTAAATACTGCTTTAGAAGGATTAGATCTTTTTTCTGATAACTATGTAAGAGATAGAGCTCTTCAAGTCATTTTTGAAACTTTAAAGAAAGGTGATCAGTGGAAAAAAGCGCTTGAAATAGCCTTACGGATATCTGATGAAATGGTGAAAAATAGTGTGCTTGTCAGCTTTTCGGAAACTTTAAAAAAAGAAGGCCGATGGGATGAGGCACTGGAAGTTGTGCAATTTATTTCTAATGAGTGGCGTAAGGATAAGACTCTTGCTAATCTTTCAGAGGATTTAAGAGAGGAAGGATATTGGGATAAAGCACTAGAAGCTGCGCAATTGATTTCTAATGAATGGACTCGAAACAATTCTTTTGTCAGTCTTTCTAAGGAGTTGTGTGAAGTAGGTGAGTGGGGAAGAGCATTTGAAACAATAAATTTTATTTCTTGGGATTTTGATAAAATCAGCGGGCTTATCTCTATCTCTAATGCATTAAATTATGTAGGAGAGAGTGACTCGGCAGTTTATGCATTGGATCAAGCTTTTGAAGTATCAAAGTATATCCTTAATAAATCAGTCAGAGTTACTTCATTGATCCATCTTTCATATACCTTTGGTAAAGTGGGGGAAAAAGACAAGGCCATTTCAATGTTGAATTGTGCGCTGGAAGTAGCAGAGAGTATCTCTAATAAAAAAGATAAAGTAGCAGCTTTTATAGAAGTTTCTCAGGCTTTAAGTGAGGTAGATAAAAAAACTGCAGCAGCTGAAATAGCAAATCAAGCTTTTGAGGAAGTTCAGTTTTTAGATGAACAGGTCAGAGTGTTTCTTCTCTCAGGTATAGCTCAATCTTTCATTTCTGCTGGCGAAAAAAATATGGCAGTAGAGGCGGCAAGTAATGCCCTTGAAATATTGAAATCTACTTTAGATTTATTTCCTAACAATGATTCACTCATTGCTATTTCTAAAGTTTTTAGTAGAGCAAATGAACCTGCTAAAGCACTTGAGGTAGCGCAGCTTATCTCTAACTCAGTTATTAGAAATGATGCCCTTAAGTATTTGTGTTAATATATTTACATTTAAAAGCTCCTTACGGCAAATGAAGGGAGCTTAAAAAATATAATCTCACCACATTCTATTATTAGCCATGTCAAGAGATTGCTATAAAGATGATTCCTATACAAAAAAGTGAGTTATTCAATATCTTTTATTCAAAAAGAGGGTTTTATGAAGTGTCCATGTCACAGTGGCAATGACTATAAAGACTGCTGTGAGCCTTTCCATAAAGGTAAGCTACCACCAACTCCTACTATTTTGTTAAGAGCCCGCTATGCAGCTTATGCCTTGAACTTACCTGATTTTATCATAGATACAACTCATCCGGAATGTTTTTATTATGAAAAGGACAAGGATAAGTGGAAAAAGGATTTAGAAGAATTCAGCACGTCCACGATCTTTAAAGATCTTAGAATTTTAGATACTCATGAAGATGAAGAGCTGGGATTTATTACTTTTGTTGCCTTCATAAAACAAGGGGACGAGGATGCCACTTTTACCGAAAGAAGCTATTTTGTACGTGAAGAGGGAAAATGGCTATACCGAGATGGTATAGTTAAAAGTGGAATTCATACCAATGAACAAATGTTAGAAATTTAATTATTGATCCCTCAATTTTTAATTCGTATAATTGACCTCTCACTTTAACAGGGAGTTTTAGATGAGTCAAAATGCTGAAAAAACCCGCTTAGAAAAATTTGCTTTAGAAGGGTACAGCCTTGCTATTACCGGAAATCATATTGTTTTAACTGACCCCATTAGAGACTATGCACTAGAAAAAGTGTCTAAAATTGAGAGGTTTTCTGATCAGATTTTAGATGTTGTCGTGACGTTGGATGTTGTAAAACTAGCGCATGTTTGTACGATTGATTTGATGGTCAAAAACTTTAAAATAAGAGCTCATGCTTCTATGGATGATATATATTCAGCCATTGACAAAGCTAGTGCAAGACTAATGCGGTTAGTTAAGAAATATAAGTCACGCTTAGAAGAAAAGCATGCCATTGACCCTCATTTTATAGATCTAAAAGTTAACGTTTTTAGACCCGCTGAAGATAATTTAAAAGAAATTAATGATGAAATAGAAGCGGAAAATATAAGGCGTCAACAAGAGAAATATACCTTTCATCAAATTGTTTCCAAAGAAACGCATCCATTACATCTTTTAACGCAGCAAGAAGCCATTATGCGTATGGAACTTTCAGGCGATCCCTTCATGATTTATAAAGGTGAAGAAGATCAAAAACTGAAAGTCATTTACCGCCGTAAGGAAGATGATCATTTTGGTGTGATTGAAATTGAATAATTGGTCTAATTTTAATAAGAGATCCTCTACCTTACTTCCTGAAGAGGTAGTAAGGCAGGATCTCTTAAGAAAAATGATAGAAGACTTGGGGTACCCTAAAAGCTTAATTGCTGTTGAGAAACCCATAGACAGTTTGCCTCATTCTAATATCAAAACCAATAGAAGAGCTGATGTTATTTGCTTTTCTAAAAATCGCTCAGAAGAACTTTATCCTTTGCTTCTTATAGAATGTAAGGCTGTTCCTATTTCAGAGGATGTTTTTAGACAAGTCGAGGGATATAATACGGTGGTTAAAGCATTTTTTTTTACTGTCGTTAATCAAACAGAAATTTTTACTTGTTGGCTTAATGAGCAAAAAGAAAGGAAAACGATAAACTACCTGCCAACATATCAGCAGTTAATAAAGGCGGCTTATGGATAAGAAAGTTTTATGTGTATATGGATCATCGGACATTGTTTCATTACAAAAAGAGTATGATCTTAAAAAAACATATCTAGTTTTTTTAGAAGATGACCAGCAAGAATACGAAGCTAACAAATCCTTAGCAGACCAGGATAGTATTTATATATATTTTATTGACTCTATTGTAAGGCTCGAACCGATTTTAAAAGAAATTGCTTGGAAATTTCTTTTTCTTGAAATTAAGTTGCAAGTGTCTAGTAGTAACAAAGAGACAAAAAGAAAAGAGTTTGAAGAAATTCAAAAAGCTTTTGATCTGATTGTTGATGGGGTTTTCTTGTCAGCTTCTGATTATTCTGATTTTGGGCTTACTACTATTTTCAATATTTATAGAAACCTATTTCAAGTGAGTTCTTTTCATACTCTTAAGGGAATTTCTCAAAAGTTTTTGCAAAAACCTGCCATTATTTGTGGAGCTGGACCATCTTTAAATGAAGCAATTCCTTTTTTGAAAAAGCTGGATAATCAAGCTCTTATTTTTGCGGGAGGTGCTGCACTTGAGGTTTTAAAAAAAGAAAATATAACACCTCATATAACAGCATGTTTAGATAAGTATGCTGAAAATATTGAAACATTTAAAAATGTGCCCACCTTTTTTTCTTGGAAAATCCCTCCTAAGAATTTATCTTACCCTTCTTCTTTGAAAGTACTTTGCTCTACTAATAGCTCCTATCTTTTTGATAAGTGGATAGAAGAAAAGCTAGGACTGTCTTTTGATACCATTGATATGGGGTGGACTGTTACAACTTTCATGACTTCTCTAGCATTATATTTAGGTTGTGGCCCTATCATTTTTGTTGGATGCGATTTGTGTTTCAATGATAAAAAAATGTATGCTGACCATGTAAAAAAAGAGCATTTTAATAAGAAATTAGAAAAAGACCATATCACATGTTTAAATAAAAATAAGGAAACGGTAAGAACACAAAAAGACTGGTTGATGGCTTCTTTTTGGTTTCAAAATACTGTTAAAAAACACAAAAGCACGCAATTTTTCAATACTTCACGAAATGGTCTGTCCTTAGGGGAGCGAGTACAAGATTTTTCTTTAGAGCACCTTTTAGATGGACCAAGTTTCGACTTTAAAAAAGAAATAAACTCCTTATTTTTAGATCTTCCACTTCACGAACCAAATGTCGAGCAGATGTATCACTATATTTATGATGAAATCAGTAATGAGCTAGAATTTATCAATAAAAGATTAGAGACAATGCAAAGTATGTTTGACAAGCAAGAATATCGTTTTTCAGAAAACTGGAGGCAAAGCTGGTCTTATCAATATATTCTTTTTCCTTTATGGGAAATGATGAAATATCTTTATATTAGGAATATCAAACAAGATAATCTCTTTTCTTTTACTTTAGAATTATATAAAACTCTTTATTTTAAGGATGTTTTAGAAAAACACAAAAAGTTAGTAGAAAAATTTAATGCAAGAACTGAAATATCTAATACAAAATGAAACACTTATAATAGTTGATCCTGAATTAGATATTTGTATAAGGGCCCCCTTTGACTTGGTAGACCAAAGAGTTACTTTTTATCCATCTGGCAAGATTAAATCTAAAGTTTATTATAGAAGAAAGGAGTTACATGGACCGTCCAGCTTTTATAGCCAAGAAGGAGTTTTATTGGCAAAAACATGGTTTTGTGCAGGGCTTAAGCAGGGTAAAGCTTATAGGTATTATAATAGCGGTAAAATCTACGCTCTTTTAAGATTTAAAGATGGAGTAGAGCAAGGAACTCATAAATACTTTTACGATTCAGGTCAAATCAAAACAGTATTATCTTATTCAAAAGGAAAACTACAAAAAACAGCGACTTTATATCGACCCAATCACGAAATAAAAATGGAAATGCACTTTGAAAATGAACTTAGTACACAATAGCAACTCGGATATCTCTTCTTGTCTTGTAGCCAATAAGAATACGTTTGAAGCTTTTCAAATTAATTTAGACCTTTTGATGGAAAAAGCTCCCAAAATTGGTTTGTTTGCGCATACGTTTCCATGCACTTATCAGTTTTTTTATACAGCTTCGAATGAACTGAATGCTCAAAAAGACGAAAAAAAGATCTATCTAGAAGAGACTATTTCAGAAGAAGTCCTTTACTGGAAAAAGCAGGTAAATTTAGAAAATAAAGATGCGATATATATTTATGGCATAGGGCTTGGCTATGATTATTTAGCTTTAAAAAATTGGCTGAAGCACGATGAGAAAAGAGATCTTATTTTTTTAGAAGATGATGAGGAAATATTTTCTGTATTTTTGCACACAGAATTAGCAACTGAAATTTTAAAAGATCCACAAGTGCATTTTTATTTTTTTCATGACAATGAAAAAAAACATGATGCAATTTTAGATTTAATCGATACTTTCCCCATTAATAATATTGATGTAGTTTTACCTACATGTCACCATATTAAAAATGAGAGGAAATTTCAAAATCTTAGATTGCATATTTTAAGAAAATCTTTTTTAACCAATGCCATTTTTAATGATAGAATAAATTCTCAAGTTCCTTTTCAAAATTTCTTACAAAATACCAGTAAAATTCCTGAATCTTTTTATGCAAATAATTTAAAAAATTCTTTTAAGAATATACCGGCGATTATTTGCGGTGCAGGTCCTTCTTTGGAAAAAAGCATCAAACCTTTAAAGGAGCTTGAAGATAGATCTCTTATTTTTGCCGGAGGCTCTGCCATTACAGCCTTAAGTAGGGAAGGGGTAATGCCTCACTTAGGCATGGCTTTGGATCCGACCGAGGAAGAATATGACAGACTTAAAAATAATTTAGCCTTTGAAGTCCCTATTTTATATTCCACTAGAGTGTATCCTAAGGTTTTTGAAACCTTAAATGGCCCATTAGGTTATATGCGGGCTGGAATTGGGGGTGTTCCAGAGCTTTGGCTAGAAGAAGAGCTTAATCTACAAGGGGAGTTAATTGGAAATACAGTTCATGAAGAAGCTTTGTCAGTCACTACTTTATGTATTGCCATGGCAAAGTTTATGGGATGCAATCCCATTATCTTAACGGGTTGTGATTTGTCTTATAGTGAAAATCGAAGATATGCCAAAGGAGTCATTGCAGATGAGCTGAATGGGTTGCCCAAAGAAGAGCTTATTAAGAAAAAAGATATTTTTGGAAAGTATGTTAATACAACAGTACAATGGATTATGGAATCAACTGCCATATCTGAATTTGCTCAAACCTCTTCTGACTGTCAGTTTTTTAATGCGACGGAAGGAGGGCTAGGCTTCAACTGCATCCCTAATAAAAGCTTAAGTGACCTTTCTCAAGAATTTCTGCAAAAAAAATATGACTTGCGATCTTGGCTTCATAGCGAAATTGAAAGTAATAACTATCCATTAGCTATGAAAGAGGAAATTACTAATTTACTGTACAAGTTGTCTCAAAGCATTGACAACTGCGAAGCTTATACGAAAATAATTATTGAAGAGTTTGAAAAGGCAAAGTCCGACTCCTATCAGTCAGGCAGGATGGTCTTGGCTGAAATGGACCTTAAAGAAGAAGATGCTTATTGTTATCTCTTTTATGATCTATTTCACTATTTAGAAAAGCTTTTTCAAAGGACTTATAAAAATAAAATGTATGAAAATGACTGGAAGGCTAATAAAATAAAATGGGAATGGTTTCATGAAAAGGTAAAAGAGTACTCCCATATTATTCACAACTTTTTAGGCCATAACTCTTGAGTTTATTTCTAAGCGTTCTTTCTGTAATTCCTAGTATTTTAGCTGTGTTAGATCTGTTATTTTGTTTAGCTTTTAAAGTATGTAAAATATAGTGTTTTTCAATTTCTTTAAGAGGTTTGCCTTCTAAAGAATTGGAAGATTTTTCCTTTGTTGAAATATTTTCTAGAAAAAGGTGTTCAGGTTCAATTAAAACCCCATCATCTAAAACTAAAGCTCTTTCAATCACATTTCTTAATTCTCTTACATTTCCAGGCCAGTTATATTTTGTAAGTTTTTCTACTGCGCTGGGCGTTAAAGCTTTCCTTTCTTTTTTTTGTTCGTTGCCTATTTTTTTGATAAAAAATTCGGCTAATGGAACAATATCTGCTTTTCTCTCTCTTAAAGGTAAAATATGGATAGGGACAACATTTAATCGATAGTAAAGATCCTGTCTAAAAGCATTTGTTGCAATAGCCTTTGCCATGTCTCTATTGCTGGTAGATATGAATCGTACATCTACTTTAATAGGGTTAACTCCGCCAATCCTTTCAAACTCTTGCTCTTGAATGGCTCTTAAAAGCTTAGGCTGCATTAAAAGAGGGATTTCAGTTACTTCATCTAATAATAATGTACCTGAATCAGCACGTTCAAACCTGCCCACTCTTTTTTGTAAAGCTCCTGTAAACGCTCCTTTTTCATGGCCAAAAAACTCAGATTCAATAAGGGTATCTGGGATAGCAGGACAATTAACTGTAATAAAAGGCTTATGTTTTCTTTTTGATAAATTGTGAATAACCCGGGCAATGACTTCTTTACCTGTTCCTGACTCACCGGAAATAAAAACACTTGCAGAGCTTTTTGCAATTTTCGAGATATCTTTTATAAGATTTTTCATAGCACTGCTTTCAGCTACAAATTCAGACGTCGAAGACATTTCTTCTTTTAAAAATTCATTTTCTTCTATTAAAGCAACCTGTTCTTCTGCTTTTTGTAAGATTGTTTCAATAGCATCAGGAGAAAACGGCTTGATCAAATAATGAAAAGCTCCTTTTTGCATAGCTTCTACGGCAGTTTCTACACTGGCATGGGCCGTCATCAAAACAACAGTTGTCTTTGGATCATGTTTTTTTATAAAGTTTAAAACATCTAGCCCTGTTTTATGAGGCATTTTCAGGTCAGTAATAACCAAATCAAAAGAGCTTTTCTTTAAAATATTGATTGCTTCGAGACCGTCTTCAGCTGTAGTGATGATTTTGCCTTTTCTTATTAGTGTGTCTTTTAAGAATGATCTAAGAATTGCCTCATCATCAACGACTAATATTTTTTCAATAGCCATAACTATCTCCTAAGGGGCAATATAATTGTAAAAGTTGTCCCTTTCCCCAGTTGGGAGTGGACGTCAATTTTTCCATTATGCGCATGTATAATTTTTTGGACTTCCGATAAGCCAAGTCCATTTCCTTTCTTTTTTGTCGTAAAAAAAGGGGAGAAGATTTTGTCAAAATCTTTTGTTTCAATCCCTTTTCCAGTATCTGAAACAGTCAAAACACAGGAAAGATCTCTTTTCATTAAGGAAAGGACTATTTTCCCACCGCTGGCCATCGATTGATAAGCATTCATGACAAGATTTAATAAGACCCCATAGATCGCATCAGCATCAATAGGAGCTAGCAATGGATCTGAAGATATATGAAGGTCCACAGAAATATTTTCAGGGCAGTTAGGGTCTACCTTAATATGTTTTGCAAGCTTTTTAATCAGAGGAACCATGTTTTCTGTTTTAGGGCTGATAGATACCGGTCTACTGTAATGTAAAATGGTAGTCACTAATTTTTCTAAGCTTTTAGTCCCATTGATAATATGTGTTGCCATTTCTTGCATTTCAGGATATTTTTCTAAATCCCTATATAACAAAGTAGCGTACCCTCTTATTCCTCCGATGGGGTTCCTAATTTCATGAGCTACAGCAGCGGCCATTTCTCCAAGCTCTTTTAACCGGTCGTTCCTATTGGCTATTAGCTGCAGTTGCTGCACTTCTGTTACATCTCGTAAAAGGAGGATAATTCCTTGGGTGTCTGGAGGGCCTTGATGGACAAAATTGGCAAAAATTTCTATTTCGATTTTTTCTTTATCTTGTGTGGTTAAAGTTAAATATGTTTCTTTTTGTGAAAGACCAAAATTAAGTGCGTTTGAAATAGAAAACCCAAAAAAGTCATCTGGAAAAAAGTGGTTAAATGATTTAAATAGAATGTCTTCCTTATTTATTTTCAAAATTTTTTGGGCAGCTTCATTGTATAGGGTGATAATCTTTTGCTTATTAACGAAAATGATTCCTTGAGAGATATTTTTTAAAAAAGTCTCTAGATAAAGGGTTACGGAGCTAAGCTCTTTATTGACACTTTGGAAGTCTTCCTGTAATTTTTCATAAGATTGTTTTAATCTAGCAGCCTCTTGGGAAAAAAGGGAAAAAGCTTTGGCTAAATGTTGCATGCCTTCAGCTATCGATTCGCTGTTTACTGCTTTTTCAGCAGTTTGTTGAAGTTGCTCGATTAATGAGTCGGACATATTTACCCCTATAGTTTGGACTATAAGGATTTTCAAAAATTAATAAAAAAGTTTTTCATGAAATATAGTTTTCTGGTTCTTCCATTGCTTTTTTTACTGGGGTGTTCTGGCCTGGAAAAAACAGAGTACAATAAAATTAGAAAGAAAAACTGCTCAGGCGAGTACATTAAAAGACGGCGTGCTGATAAATATGAAATAGATCTTGTACCCTCCCAAAAAAAACAGGAGTTATATTCTTGGGAAGATCCTAATAGAGAGTACCTTCCCAAAATTACTAAGGACTTCTTTCGCTGTAAAGGCAATCCCTTGAACCCACCTAACAATAGCCTTAAAGATTGTGAGGGTTCGCATCGACATAGCCTTCCAATCATTCATGGAAAAGAAGGAATTTATCCCATATTGCTGGAGGTCTTAAACTATATTCAAACTAAAACCAAACAAAAAGTAGCTATTACTTGTGGTCATAGATGTCCAAAACATAATGCTTATTCGGAACCTTCTAAAGTTAAATCACTACATATGTATGGAGCGGAAGTGGATTTCTATGTAAAAGGATATGAAGATAAGCCTTTGGATGTTATTGATTTGATTGAAGAGTATTTTCAGAAGCAGCCTCGCTATAAAAATAAAGGATTGTATCTTAATTTTAAAAGGCAGAATAAAAAGGGAGTTCAAACTCCTCAGTGGATAAATAAAGAGATATCTATAACTCTTTATTTAAAGACAGAAGGCAGGGACTTCGATAATAGGCATCCTTATCCTTATATCAATATTCAGGTTAATTATGACCGAGACCTTAATGAGAAGGTAACTACAGCAAACAGCCCTCGCTATATGCAATGGTAAAACATTAATTAATTAGCAGTGCTTTTGCATCAGAGTCCTCTTTTTCAATCTTTTGTGTTTTATGAAGGTTATAAGCTCGAAAAGAAGAAGTGAGGCACACTAAGGCCGATGTCACTAATAGGCTTAAACATAAAATCTTAGTAGAGCGAACAATAGGGGTTACCAATTCGCAAGTGTCTTGTAAAGATTGGGAAGTTTCAAAAGGATTTTCTATATACTCTTTAAAAACAGAAATTCTCGGAAAAAGATTTTTGAACATTGCATATCCAGAGTCAATCATGACTTTAAAGCTTTTATCCTCATGATAAAGCGCATAGGCCTCTTGAGTAATTTCGACAAAGGCAGGGGTTTTTTCACAAAAGCTGTCAATTTTGTTAGCTGAGCTCTCAACGAGCATATAGCCTACAGAAAATATGCCAGTAGTTATTGCTGAATGTAGAGGAGAAATTATATCTATAAATTTCATAACTCGAACATCCTATTCAAGGCGTTGCTAATTTATCAAGAAGTAATTTTATTTTCTAAATCAGAGCGCTCATTTTCCTAATTAGAATCCTGATGGCTTGTCTTTTGCATCTTATGAAGGTTATAAGCTCGAAAAGAAGAAGTGAGGCACACTAAGGCCGATGTCACTAATAGGCTTAAACATAAAATCTTAGTAGAGTGAATAATAGGAGCTGTCGATTCGCAAGTGTCTTGTAAAGATTGGGAAGTTTCAAAAGGACTCTCTATGTACTCTTTAAAAATAGAAATTTTCGGAAAAAGATTTTTGAACATTGCATACCCAGCATCAATCATAAATTTAAAGCTTTTATCCTTTTGGTAAAGCACATGGGCTTCTTGAGTAATTTCGACAAAGATAGGGGTTTTTTCACAAAAGCTGTCAATTTTGTTAGCTGAGCTCTCAACTAATATATAGCCTGCGGAGAATATGCCGGTAGTTATTGCTGAGTGTAGAGGAGAAATTATATCTATAAGTTTCATAACTTGAGCATCCTATTTAAGCGCTGCTAATTTGTAAAGAAATAATTTTACTTTCTAAATAACAGGGTACTTATTATTCTATTTCCTTTTGCCGATGTGGCGGAATGGTAGACGCGGTAGATTCAAAATCTACTCTTCGCAAGAGGGTGCTGGTTCGAGTCCGGTCATCGGCACATTACCGGAAACATTTTCAGAAATGGCAATGTTTCCATTTTTTTTATTTTCTAAGTTCTTCTGAAACAAGTAAATAAGATTTACAGCTTCGTTCAATTCCGAGGTTCGATATTTTCCGTCTTCAAAAATCAGTTTTCCAGTGAAGATCGAACCAAGAAGTTTTTTCCGGACTGGTGCTGAAGCTTCTTGATAATAGATATCAAGATCGGTCAAACCCCTGTGACGAAGATCATTCCTAAGAACATGGCATCTGCGGCAGAGAGTACGCAAATTAGTTAGATTGTTACTGCCTAGCTTCCCAGAAATGACATGGTCAACATGTGCTGTGGTTTCTGTTACATTTATGCCACATCTAAGACACCTATATTTATCCCTTTTTAGAACTTTTTGGCGAGTTACTAACCAAATTTCTTTAGGTTGTCTTGATCTTGGCATAAAACCGTGCCTTGCCTAACCGGACCAAACCTTGGCGTGCCACAGCATGCCACTCCAAGCCCATCCGTATTTTTATTTAAATTGGTTCTTGGATTGTCTTATGTTCAAACTTACTAACTTTAAATCTTCCAAAACCTATAGTCCTTCCATCTCCAAGTCCCACGAATGATCCTGCGTGGATTATTGCAGAGTGCATTTCATTTACAGAAACAATACTACTATCCCAATAGATAGAAAGAGAACATTTCCAATCTTTTCGAAGAGCTACTCTATATCTTGCATTTTTCCCCCTAGTTGAGGGATTTTTTACTCCTCTAATGTCAAGAAAGACTGGCTTTTTGGAGTCTTGAGAAAGCTGCCAATCTTGTGGAATAAATCGATCTAATAAAACCTCTTCATCAACTACTTGCAAAGTCGAAGCTACTTTAGGCTGGATAGAGCCTCTGCCAAATTTAATATACTTAGCTCCATGACAAAAGGAGCTAAAAAAATATGTCCCAGGTAAGAATAACTGATTATCTTCCTCTTTAATATGGATAGTTCGCTTCCATTCTTCAGGGTCGTTTCCTGCACTTCCTGTTTTTTCTTTTTTATCTTTTGAAAGGGCGCTTACGAAAAATGCATTGATTAACAAGTTTCGAGTTCCTTCAAGATCGATTGTTGCTTGTTTTAGTGTCGACATAGGCCTCTTTATCTTCGGACAGCATAAAATATGTAAATCGAGAGTTTATTTTCAACACTATAGTGTGTGTTTTTTCGACTTGAAAACCCCTAGTCTTTTCATTTTTTAGTTGAGATCACTTCGTGTCTAAAAACTCACAAGTTCAAAAGAAAAAAATTTTGTCAGACTTTGCCGCTAAAGTAAGAAATCGTAGAAATGCCTTGGGCTTAACTCAAGAAGAATTAGCTGAAAAAGCTAATTGCCATGTCAATTATATAGGAGGGATAGAAAGGGCTACTAGAAATCCTTCACTCACAATTATTATTAGCATTGCTAAAGCTCTCGAAGTGCCTTCAAAAGAGTTGATGCCAAATTAAAATTAACAGCCTTCATGATCTATCTGTAAAGTAATTAATTTAATTTAGTTTTTTATATTTTTTTAAGTTAAAGGTTTTTAAAATCCGCTAACTTTTAAAAAATATTTTAAATTTAATGGTTTGACAATGGCTGCACAAATTCAACCTCGAACTCAAGTGCCTATTCCTGGAGTTTCTCTGGATAGCGTTGAACATCAATGGATAATAGGTGACAATTCAAGAGTTGTTACTCTTTATCGAAATGAAAATGATTTACGCATATGCCATGTATTTAATGTAGTTACCCAACAAGCTACTAGGCGATTGTTAGAAGAATTAGCTTATCTCACTGATAGCACTACTCATACATGGGAGAACTGGACTCCTGAAGTGGTAGATACATTAAAGGGGCCAATGTGTGTTTTTCGAAGATTGAATGAGGAGTGTTGGTCTAAAATTACTATTAAAGATAGGCAATCTTTTGCATTTGCGTGGGTTTTCTATGGTTTTAAAGAGAGAAAGCTGCCAAGAGGTAAGAATTTTATTAATTATTTTCATTATGCCATTCTTTCTGCTAATACAAACAGAGTTTGCAGGAGAGTTTGCAGGAATGAAATTAGAGAATTTACTACTAAAAAACATTTACCTTTGCTTAATGATCAAGATCAAGGGGCAAAGGATTTCTTTTATGCAATGTTGCTATCAAGTAGGGTCATAGCTAATTTTTTACCTCCATATCTTCCTGATAAGTTTAACAATTTTCTTACAGAACGTTTTCTAGATGCTTTTTATATCTCTAATCCTGCAACGCTTTTAGATGTTCAATACAATGCATCCGGTGTACCTATCGCTAGTCGCAGGCCAATAGAGCTAGAAATGGATCTCTCAGTCATCAATGAGTTAGAAGGGCTAGATCCATTACCTGAACCTAGATGGCACGTTGAAGACAAAATAATTACTCTGGTCCAAAGAAACCACGAAATAAAGTATAGAATTCAAGATGCTGACACAGGAAGAAAGCTTAGTCAGGGGGTGTATAAAAACTTATTCAATAATGAAATCCAAAGAATACAGTATGTTTTTGAACAATACGCAGATTCCGATAATTTTACTTTCTTCAATTTATTAGGGAATTTTAATCGACCAAACTCAGATGAAGCAGAAGTAATGTGTGATCTTTTTAGAGCTAGAATTATAGAAGAAGAAGCTCATAGGGTAATAAAAAGTCGTTTATCAAGATGTGTTTATTTAGAAGATGATGGAGTTCCTAATTTTAATGCTAATATAATACATCGCTGGAGTTTGGAAAATAATAAAGAACTTAGGCTTATTGTAGAAAAAGACCATTTATGGTGGTGGGTTTTTGATAAGAGGACTAAAAAAAGTATTCGCTCAAATATTGAGATTACAGGTCAGGTTACTTCTCCTATTTTTAATAAAAATATCAATTTTGCAAGAGGGATTGAATATAGCTCTACAGATAAGTGCAGTGAAAGCACTCGATGCTTTATTAGAAGTTTAGCAGACCTTCCTATAGAAGAGCAGTTAAGGAGTTTAAAAGATTTTAATTTAAAAAAAGTAAAAGTTTTTAACTCTAGAGGAGCAAAATTTATTTCAGTTGCCTTAGAGCCTTCTATTGTAAAAAGATCTAAAATTGATGATCGAGTTCGTATAACTAAATTTATGTGGGCAGTGACTTTAACTAGAATAGGAGCAGAAGAGTTAGATGACGAAGGTAATGTTATTGTTAGCTTGGAACAAATGAGAAAAATGAAACTTCCTCGAAAACACCAATATGGTCAGCATGCTCAAATTTTTATTGAAGGCATAGCTCCGGACGATAATTTTTTTGAGGGGATTCGAAAAAATCAACAATTTTGCATCATGTGTGATTTTAATGGATCAAGTAATGGTCTATGTACACCTGGTCCATCTTTTGTTGCTATTAGAAATCTTTCAGATGCAGAAATCCGATATGTAGAAAGATCTCAAACATGGAAACGGTCCTCTAAAAAAGTTATTAAAATGCTAGGGCGAATGATGGAAGAAAGTAGAGGAGAAGTTCCATTGCCTGAATTTTTTAAACCTGGGAGAGATTCCGTTGGGGCAAAAGACAATATGGATAGCTGCATTACTTGGTCGAGAGAGAAATTTGAATTAATAGATATTCATCTTTCAAGAGCATATGTTGGAGTTAATACTCATACAGCAACAAGTTATTATACTTACCCTCAAGAGTTTCATGAACAAAATATTCCGGAAGGGCATAATTTATTGTAGGAGAAAAAAATATGCAAATACAATCAGCCTTAAATAATGTGCAAACTTTTAATGAACTGCTCCCTATTGCAGAAAGAGCCACCTCACATATCTCATTTTTTGGTTCAAGGTATGTGACTGTAAGGGGATATGAAGGCTTTCTAGAAATAGATGCACTTATTGAAAAAGTAGAAGAGATCATTGCAAGAAAGCCTCTTTGGAGTGAAGAAACCAGATCAGCTGGAAAGCGAGTATTACTAGAAAAGAGCAGGCTATACTCTCAATACTATAAAAAGAAAAAGAACTGTAACTGGATTACTTGGATATTTTTACTAGCTAGAACAGGTTTTATTTGGGAGGAGGGAAGAACTAGGAGGACATATTTTAATGTAAAAATTGTTCCTTTGTTCGATGTAACAAGAATTGAATATGTTGGTGATACTGAATATGATCCGGAAAGAGGATTTAGATATATTGATGTTCTAGAACATTATGACTATCATAATGATAATTGGATGCCAGATCCAGCGCATGTTCGAATTAGTAGTACTCCAATATCTTTTTTAGAAAGTGGCATCACTGTTCCATGTACTTGGGAGTACTGTTAATAGGCTTCTGATAATTTGATTTTTAAGAAATCCCCCCTCTATTAAATTAGAGGAGGGCAATAATTAGTTATTGTTATTTGACGCATCATTGGGTGCATCACTAGGTACATCGTTATTTGATGAGAAAATTCTATCAATTATTCCAAATGCCACTCTTTGAGATTGCCCTGCTGCAACTGTTTTTGCTGAATCAATTGCAGGATTCACAATTACAGCTGCTTCTGGACTAGATGCTCCAACAACAAATTTACTAGCCTCTGCACTAGCTCTTGTAGAAGCTGTAATCGAGATGCTTGCTGCTGTTTTTAAAGCTGCTTTTGCAACATCTTGAGCAGTAATTTCCTCATCAGACGCAGCTCTAACTCTGCCTCCTTCTGGAACGTCATCCCAGTCATCAATTTCAGCTGGGTTTTGATTTTGTCCATTTACTGTGGCTGCCATATTTCACCTCTTGGTTAAAAAGTTAAAAAAAGAATAGTTAGTAATACAGATTAATTTAATTTTTAAAAACAAAAAATGTAATTAAATTAATTACTTTACAATCAATGTTAATTGAATGTTCTTTTAAGTAAGGTGGGATTTATATAGAAGGAGCATAGATCAATATTTGCAGGCTGGGTTATGAGAAATCCATTCGTTGAGTCAAAGTGCTAAGAAGGGATTTTGGCTTTTTCTGATCTGAATAATTTATCCGCATGATGGGGATAGCTCATGAAAGTTAGGAACGTAATACTCCCTAGATCTGAAGGGATATCAGCTTTTTTAATGATTAAAGTTAATGAACGTCTCAAGTCGTGGAGACTACTTTGCAAAATTGTATTTCTAGGGGTCGTTGATGGAATATTAGCAATCGCTTTTAGATAGTTTGCTACTTTTTGGGAAATTTGTAGTTTTTTAGCGTTAAAAATTGTAGGAATTTTAGCTGTGGTGACTTCTTCCTTAGTGGTTAATGCACTGATTTTAATACTATGAATGCTTTCTAAGGTTTTAGGTAGTCTTATTCGAGAAGAAGTCAAACATAACCAACATAGTGCAAGTGCTTCAGCTTTTTTGAATTGAGCATTTTTCCGTCCATGAAGAATATCTTCTATTAGAGTCTTTATAATTTGTGCTGCAACGATTTCAGATATAGGAAATACTTGTGGCTTAACTAAGCGAATAATTGAGTTATTATGCAGATCCATCTTCTCTGGAAAAATATGTTCCAAAAAAGCAATTTCCCTTAGAGGAATTTCTTTTCGTAAATAGGAAAGAAATGACTTAATGGCCTGCTTATTTTTCTTTTTACCCCAGCCGTTTTGTTCAACTTGATCAGCTAATTTACAAATATAATCATATAAGTTTTCCTGATCATCAGGTGAAATTAAGTCTTCTTCATAAAAATCAGCGTATACGCCTTCCTCTAATATATGTTCAGTCCACTGGTGATAAAAAATTTTTGCTTTAGTTTTAGCTGTAGCTGAAAGGGGAAGTTCAAAATTTAGCCATTTTTCCAGTTCATTTCTTTCATTTACATTAGTTGCTCCATGCAACCAGCATTGTGCATTCCTTACCTCCCAGTTTTCTTCAGAAACCTCTTCAAAGTTAGGGTTGTTTTCTCTTATTTCAGCCCATATTTTTTGAAGTCCATCAATGTCATTTTGAAGATCAGTTAAAATTTCTTTAGCATTTGAGAGTAAGTTGCTTGGCATGGACATTTTATTTTTTGTTATTGGAATTCGATTATGTCACCAGTTTTTTCTAGGATAGAATCTCGAAAAGACAATAAGCTAAAAAGCTTCTTTAGATAAATATTTTTTCTTACATTGAAGGGGAATGATTCAAGTCACAAAAATTGGTAAAAGTAATATTAGTCAAAAGGAACAAGACCATTCATGTAAAGTTCTACTCCGTAGAAGGGGTATAGAATAGATATAAATGACATTTAGCCCTCGCATGCTGATCTTGCCTACAAGCTAAAAAAGCTTTAAAGGTGTCTAGGCTTTCTCATATTTCTCAGTATTGATAAATACCTCAAGCTCAAAGATCTTTTTCATTCCATTGATAAATTGGTTCGATATTAGATCGGTAAAGGGCAATTTTTATAGAAAATCTTTCTAAAGTGCTTTTTCCAAAAATTTCATATCATTCATCCTCAATATTATCTAAAAAAATAATAGAACCAGAAAAATATCTGTGATAACATTGTAGATACAAGAACAAAGGAAAAATATATGCTTAAGCGCCTCATTAAACATGGGAATAGTCGGGCCATTGTAGTAGACAAGGCTCTTTTAGAAGCTGCGGGAATTTCAGAAGACACACTTTTTCAAATATCAATTAGCCCCAGTGGCGGTTTAGTTATTCAATCTGTTGAGGATGGTAAAACAGATGTTTTTCAGGAGAATTTTGAAAAACTAAATAAAACATATAAAAAACTTATGAAAAATTTGGCGGATTTGTGATTTCATTCATCACTTTTCAATATGTACTTGAAGTTCATGATAAGCTAATAGAGGAATATGGAGGGAAAAAAGGAATTCTTAATGAAGGGCTTTTGCGTTCAGCTATAGAAATGCCAAAAGCAAAGTTTAATGGAAAAGATCTTCATCGGACAATTTTTGATAAAACGGCAGCTTATCTTTTTCATATTACTAAAAATCATCCCTTTATAGATGGGAATAAACGAACTGCTTCAATGACAGCTATGATTTTTTTTGCTTCTAACTTTAAAGGATCGTTTTTTCTTCTAGAAGAAGAATACCAGAATCTTATCCTAGGGGTAGCAAAAGGAACAGTAACAAAAAAAGAAGTGGCTAAATTTTTTAAAGGCTCTCGAGTTAAGAGATAACCTAGAAAAATACCTATTAGATCACTATTGCCTTTATTTCTTGCGATAAAAAAAGTATTTTAAGGTAATAAATGACTGTCAATAATGCTGATCAAAAAATTAAAATCACTTTAGGTGAGCTTAGAAAGGCTTTGTAGCCTAATTCCTAGGAAAAGCTAAACTCAGGTATTATAAAAGAAAAATCTTGAGGAAATAAAAAAACCACAGGTAAATTTTTTGTTGACTAAACAAAACCCTGTGGCGATTACATGAAATGTAACTGGCATCAATATAACAAATCTCTCATAAATCGTGGCAACATTAATTTTTGATTTTCTGAAGAAAGTTTGAAAAAATGGAAGGCACCTCCTTGTAAAAAGGTAGGCAGGCCTTTTAAGTTTTCAGATCATGCTATTGAAACCCTTCTTATTCTTCGATTCATCTATCATTTGCCTCTTCGTCAGCTTCAAGGTTTTGCTATGTCCTTGATGACTATGCTCAAAATGAAAGCTGAAGTACCCCATTTTACTTGTATAGGCAAGAGAATGCAAAAAATGCATTCTCTTAGCTATCTAAAAAAGAAAAAAGTAACTGATGTAGTTTTTGATACAACAGGCATTAGAGTCTATGAAAGTGGGGAGTGGAAAAAAGAGAAGTATGGCAACAAACGAAAATGGAAAAAGATTCACGTAGGAATAGATCTTAAAACAAAGGAAATTGTCTATAGCAAAGCTACCGATTCTCAGGTTCATGATTTATCTTTAATGGATGAACTTTTTGAATCCATGAATCGAAGAAAGGGAAGATTTTTAATTGATGGGATCGGAGATACCCATCAATTATATAATAAATGCCGGAGACATAATAAAACTCTTCTCACACCTCCTAGGAAAGGAGCCAGCTGGCGTAAAGGTTGTAGTGAGCGTAGGTTAGCTGTGAAATTGCAGCTTCTTTTGGGAGGAGATAAGACAGCAAGGTCTATTTGGTCGAAATTAACGGGATATAATCAAAGGAGTCACATAGAAGGGCTCTTTTCTAGATGGGAAAGAGTACTTGGAGAGGCACTGCGATCCAAGTTAGATCAGACAATATCTACAGAAGTGTATATCAAATCTCTTATCTTAAATAAGATGATCTTTTCTTAGAAATGGATCGAAAATAGGGATATTTTCGATCCATTTCTCTCCAACCAAGATCTCGTTTTGAATTAGGCTACACAGCCCGTATTTCTATGAGTGATAGCTTTTAAGAAAAAACCGGCTAAAAAAATGTTAGGAAAATATTTCCCATCTTAATTAAGATGAACTACTTTACAAGGAAGGTTATGGCTAAGTTAGATATTCCACCTCCAGAAGGAGTCTTTCACTCTGAAAGACCTGATAATAGTGATTCATTATCAAGAGATCTAGAAAATCATATCAAAGATATCTTAAAAGCACATGGTAAGCCTACTGTAGAAGAAAAAATTCGTGAGCTCTATCACTTTTTGCATAAACATAGACTAGATATCGAATCTACTTGTAAGAAGAATGGATGGATGCCAGAAGGAAAAAAGGATTTTCTCCATTCGCTTGATCGTTCCATTGAATTTTCTCATGAATATATTACTCACTTTCCTAAGGAGAAACAAAAAGTCCTTTATGGTCAAGTAGTTGAAAGTTCAGAAGAGGTTCTTTTCTTTTTAAATAATGAATTTTCTAAGTAATTCATTTTTAATTTCACCTTAATTAAAGTAATTGTGTTTTCAGAATTAATTATAATTAATTTGTAATTAATTTATTCTTTGCTACAATAAGCCCTAGGGGGCGTGAGTTGCCACTACAGCTTTCAAGAGCGAGCACTGTTACAAAATTAGGGGAGGAAACAATGTCTGACAATCTTGAACAATCATTTTCTCAAGGGGGCTTTTCTCCTGAGAATGCATCGCAAAATGTTAGTTCATCTCAAGAAGAAGTAAGAGTAAAAACTGAAACTATGGAGATGGAACCTGTTGAGCCAACAATGGATGAGCAAAGCTACTCTTTAGGAGAAGTGCCACAAGCCTATCTGTTAGATCCTGAGATTTGCTTGCCATTAAACTCTGATACTTTAAGTCAGCCAGAAGGAAACCTTAACTCTATGGTTGATGAAATTAATCACCACATTCAAGAGGAAGTGGCTTTAATTCAAAAACACCAAAAAAGCGTTGATTACTGGGAAGAGAGAATTGAAAAGAATAAAGCGCTTATTCAGAGAAACTTTGAAAAAGCTAGAAAGAACAACGAATCTACTTCTTATGACAAAAGAAATAGAGATTATTGGTGGTCTAGAAGTGAGCAAGTAGAATTAGATTATCAAAATGCTGAAGTCGCTTCTCGAGCAGATGAATGGTCTTGGTTAATTCGAAAATATGGTCTTAAAAACCCAGATGGTTCGCCCATTGACGCTAAAAGTCCTATTGTAGAAGAACTTTGCAATGGCGGCTGTAAAAATCTTTCCATGAGATATAGAGCTAGTGGAGATAAATACGAAGAGCTTAAAAGAGAAAGAGAGCGCGAGAATGTGCAGCTTGCAAGGGAAAATGCTAAATATAAAAGCACTAACGAAACGCTTCAAAAATATGTTAGTGCAACTTATGAAGATCATATTGAGCCTTTACAAACTGGCATTCTGCTCTTAAAAGAGTTAGCTGCAAAGCTAAAATCTTATGTAACTCAAGATAACAATGTAAGCTACGGCGACCTAAGAGAGTGGGCAGAGCTGTATCTTAATGAGTTTTTAAAAGATCATTCAGGTGTGAAGCAATCAGTAGTTACTGACTTTAGACGAATTGCTTCTATTCCATTACCACCAGAAAACTGTTAAATAGTGAGGGTCGTTCGCATCTCGCTCGGGGGCGTAAGGGGTAACCCTTACGCCTTTTTTATACATGGTTATAAAAATGAATAAAAAGATTTTGTGTTTTTCTATTTTTCTAGTTTTTAAGGCGCTTTGTGTCAATGAACTGCAAATTATAAGTGGCATAGAGGAGTTTCTGTGTTCTCAGCAGAGCCTGCCTAAAACGGAAAGGTTTTCTGGAGCTATTCTTTTAGCAAAAAAGGGTAGAATTATATTTAGAAAAGCAAATGGTAATGCAGCTTTCACAGGAGAAGTTCCCAATAATCTAAATACCAAGTTTTATTTAGGGTCTGTAAGTGATTTATTTATATCAACTTCTATTTATCAATTAGCTCAAAAAAAGAGGATCTCTTTAGATGACCCCATTTCTAAATATCTAAATTGTCATTGGGGCAGCTCAAAAGCTTTTAAGGAAATTACTATTTTGCAGCTTTTGACACATACATCGGGATTTGGAAATCTTTCTCTAAATACAAGATATAGTAAAATTTCAGACTTTCAAAAACTCATACAGAAAGAAAAACTGCATTATTATCCTGGCTGTTCTCAAAGCTATAGCAATATCGGCTACATTTTATTAGCAGCTATTATTGAGGAGGTAAGCCAAGAAAGTTATTGCAGCTATGTTAAGAAGAATATTTTTGATAAAGCCGGGATGCATGATACCGGTTTTTATATATCAGAAAATAACCATGCAAATGAAGCATATGGCTATGCTTGTAAAGGCGCCTCACTTCAACAGTTTAATTATGGAACAAACAACTTCAGCGCGTTTTCTACCGTTTTAGATATGTTTTATTTTTCTCAATTTCTCCAAACAGAGCAGCTAAATACACTTCTTCTTAATATCACTACTAAGCCGTCGGCCCATAATATCAATTGCACAAAGGGAAATTGGAATCCTTTTGGGTTTAAAATGTGGAAAAGTCCAGATGTTGCAGGACTTATGGGATCTTCTAGTGGCGCTAACGCTTTTTTTGGTATTTTTTTAAAAGAAGGGTATGCCTTAGTTCTTTTTGCTAATATTTCTAATGGACAAGATGTCCATCTCTTAAAAAAAGTATATCAATTATTAGGTTATAGTTTGCCTAACTATAATTTCTAAATATTTCAAATTGAAATTAATAGTATTTTTTTTATAAGTGACATTAGATGTTATTGAATTTTTTTGCCCTATTTGTTATAAATTTTACTGGCGATTCTAGGGAGTTTATAAAGTATGAAATCATGGATCAAAAATGGGTATCCTCTCGTATTAGAAGTACTTATTATTATCATTTGCTTAGCAATCATTGTTCAATCTGAAACATTTCAAGAAAAAATATGTCCTCAAAAATACTGGTCTACCAAAGTAGACGAGTTAGAAGGAGATGTTAAACTAGATCAGTGGAAGGTAAGATCTATTGAACTATCTCTAGAAAAGGAAAAAGCCACCGGCCACTATATGATCCAAGCTGCTATCGATCATGCTAAATCTTTTGGAAAAGATGTAGAGAAAGTAGCGCAAACTGCTGTCAATGACTATGAAGAAAAACTATCCTGTCTCGAAAAAGATCTAGAAGCTTCTAAGGAAGCCCTTAATGCCCACCAATTGCAGCTTTTAAATGCAAAGCTGAAGTTAGAAAATGAACAGAGATTAGTCAAAAATTAAGCTAAGTCCTTTTTCTAATTCTAATTTAATTATATTTTGTTTCTCTAAAGGAATATTCTTATCATCTCGATCTTTTAAGGAAAGAACTTCTAGTTCAGATGTCTGGTATAAATTAGTATTAGGGAATTTTAAAATGATTTTATGACTGCCATTATGCAAGAAAAACTCTAAGGGGATTTCTCCTCCATTTTGCTGCATGGAAAGTGCAAAGTTAAACCTATGTTTTGAAAAAATTGACTGTCCATTGAAGTAGGTATCCAAAACATTCGAACCAACGATCTCATTTAATATAGTAGGGAAAATATCAACATGGCTTGTGACAACATTCGAGCAAGTAGCCCGGTTGCTATTGAGTTTGTAAATAATAGGTACTGTTGTCTGTGGGTTGTTTAAGTGAGTTCCATGAAAAAGTGCTCCATTTTCGAAAAATTCCTCTCCATGGTCTCCTGTAAAAACTAAAATCGCCTCTTCATATAAATTTTCCCTTTTTAACGCATCAGTAGCGCGGCCGATTAAGTGATCTATATAATTAACAGAATTTTTATATCTATTTTTGATCTTATCCAACCCTTTTTTGGGATTTATTGTTAAGTAGTCAATTTCTTTTGCTATAGGGTGAAATTTAGGTGTGAAATCATTATGCCAGCTATATTCTGAATGGGTTGAATCTAGAAATATAATAAAAAGGGTAGCATGGGAATTGTTTTTTAAATCTTTTGAAAAATCTTTGATTGCTTGTAGGTCTCGTTGGGGAGGGGGCTCACCGGTTGCTGTGTAATCCTTGAAAAAATCATAGATTTTTTGATTTTCTCCAAATATTTGGTCTTGCATTTTGAAATATTTCAAGTCAGCAGAAGTGTATACTCGAATTTGGTATCCTAAATCTTTAAGAAGCTGTAGAGGGATGGCCCCTTGTTTTTGGCTTTTATAGCTATCCCAATGAAATGGGTACATACTGGTAAATATGCTAAACCACGAATGATGTGAGGCATTAGCATTGGCAAAGGTCATAGCAATTTTAGGGCCATTTTCTTGCAGCTTGAGAAGGTTAGGCGCAATCTCAGAGGTGATATAGTCTTTCCTGAGCGTCTCAATAATAAAAAGATAGATATTCGGCCTTTTATCATTGTAGCTAGCTACTAAAGGTTTATTTAGGATAGGTGTCTTTAATCTTTTATTAATAACAATTTTCTCTCCATTGGGGGAAAGAAAGGTTGATTTCAAGGGAAGTGTTTTTTGGTACTTCGCATGGATTTCAAAGGGCAAAAGCGATCGAGAAAAAAGATCCAATGTAAGCAAGCTAAATGCTGCAATAACAACTATTTTTCCTATCTGATTAGCGCTTAAATTTAGAGGCTTAGATTTAATGACTTTTTGTGTAATCAGATAGAAAACAACTCCTGCGAAAGGAATTATAATTACAGTTCCTATCGTCAAAAGGGCCATGGTCAAGTTTAAATTAAGAGAATGAATAGCAGCAAAAAAATGGCCTATCCCGGATGAAAAAAAAATTTTTAATGCAGCTAAGATCGTTGTGTCCATTAACTTAACGACTGTATAATCGGCATAGTGAGCTAAAAGAAACAAAAATAAAAGTCCTACATATGCCTTATAGGCAATAGGAGAAATTTTTTTAAAAAGAAACCCAACGAGAATAAATAGAGAGACTTCCAGCAGCGCTTGCAAAGCAGAGTAAATAGAAAAAAAAACTTTATATGGTAGATATTCACTTTGAAGAGGTAAAATATGAGACAGACTCAGAAGGGTTACATAGATAAGTGCACAAGAAAAATATATATAATTTATTTCATTTTTTATTTTCATTTTACAATCCCAACTTCTAATGGCTAATGTATTCCTTGTGTCCTTTTTAATAAATTTCGAGGTACTTTAAAAGAAATGTTACGCATATTTTGTATTATTCTTACTTTTTTTTCCTTTGCTGCCCACACAGCTGAGAAACAAGACGTCCTTATTTTAGGAGGTGGAGTAGGTGGGGTCAGCGCAGCTATCTACTTGGCTAGGGCAGGCTATAAACCTATTGTGATTGAAGGGAAAAATCCTGGTGGACTTATTTCTCAATCCCATCTTGTGCAAAACTGGCCTGGAGAAAAAGAAATTGCAGGTTATGATTTGTTCATTAAGTTAAAAGAGCAGGCAGAAGCGTGTGGAGCTGTTTTTTATTCTGAATCGGTAAAGTCGGTAGACTTTTCTAAAAGACCATTTCAAATCGTTACAACTAGTACATCTAAGGAAGATACAGAAAAAAAATATTTAGCAAGTAGCTGCATTATTGCCATGGGCACTACCCCTAATTTTCTTAACGTTGAAGGAGAAAAGACTTATTGGGGAAAGGGAATAACTAACTGTGCTGTTTGTGATGGACCTCTTTATATAGGGAAAACAGTTGGCATAGTAGGGGGCTCTGATTCTGCATTAACTGAAGCAGAATATTTATCAAAGCTTGCTAAGAAAGTGTATATATTTGTTCGGAAAGATAAGTTTAGGACTGTTGAAAAAGAAAGAGAGAGCAGTGTTCTTGCCAAAGATAATGTGGAAGTTTTATTTAATACGGAAGTAAAGAAAATAGTCGGAGATGACGCTCGGGTACAGAAAGTAGTTGTGCAGGATCACGGTGCTTTAAAAGAAGTGCAATTAGATGGTTTATTTTTAAGTATAGGCTCAAAGCCTAATACAAAAATTTTTCAAAACCAGCTTAAGCTAGATGAAAAAGGCTATATAGCTTTAAAGCCGCAAGAGTATCAACAAACTTCTGTAGAGGGAGTTTATGCAGTAGGAGATATAGTAGACCCTGTTTTTAAACAGGCTATTACTGCAGCCGGAGATGGGGCAAGGGCTGCCTTGGAAGCTAAGGAATTTTTGGCTGAGAAGAATCGCCAGCTTTAAAAATTACATCAAAAGCTTCTTTGAATTCTTGCCATATGAAGCTTGGCGTTTCTTGAGGGTTTTTAACTATATTTTGTTCATTTTGATCTTTAAGCCCAATAATTTGTAGCTCTTTTGACCCAAAAATATTTTTTCTATTTTTGAATCTGGCAATTAGTTTGTATTTTCCATTGTGCAGAAAAAACTCGTAAGGTGTTCTGCTTGCGTTGTATCTAGCGGTTAAAGTATATGCCCATTTAGACTTCTCAAAAATAGAATTTCCCTCTAAAAGGTCTGATAAAAGGTTTTCCCCAAAAATATAGTCAAAGATACTAGGGAAGATTTCCATGTGGCTTGCTAACGCTGTATTGGGAACTGTTCGTCCCATCATGTTTCCAAACTTGTAATATAGAGGAACATGTGTTTGTTCTTTAACAAGTTCAGAGCAATGAAACATATGGCCATGTTCCATAAATTCTTCACCATGGTCACCTGTTACGATAATTACCGCATCTTCATATGCTTGTTGATTTTTAAGGCTTGTTATGAACTTTCCGAAAAGGTGGTCTACAAAATTCACGGAGTTTCGATAGCGGTTTTTAATCATCTCAATATCATGATCACTATGATGGGCTTTAAAGTAACTAAAGTCATTGGAAATAGGTTTAAATTTTAAAGGGAAGTCTTCAGGCCAGCTATAGTCGAAGTGAGTAGAGTCCCAAAAAAAGATATGGATATTTCCTTCAGGGGACTGCTTAGATAAATACTCTTGAAACTTGACAATGGTCTGACTGTCAGAATCGCATGCTTTTACAGGGTAATAATGGGGAAATAAGTGAAAGTGATCTACCAACTTCCTATTATTGCCAAAAATAAGCTCTTCCATTCCATAGTAAGTCAATTGCGCAGAAGAATAGACGTGAATTTTATAACCAAGCTTTTTCAAAATTTTCAAAGGGATGCTCCCTTCTGATCGGCTAGAATTTTTTGCCTCAGACCAATAAAGGGGAAAGTTTGCGTGAAAAATAGAATACCATGAAAGATGTGTTCCATTACCTCCTGAAAGCGATAAGTCAAAATGAATATTTTCTTGCTTGAACTTTTCTAAGTTAGGTGAGTTTTTGTCATTGACAAAGTCTTCTCTAAAGCTTTCTATAATAAATAGATAAATGTTAGGTCTGTGAGGAGGAGTAAAAGTAATTTTTTCTACTTGCTCAAGTACTTGCTCTTCTTTCTGTAGCTTTTTGGGGGGATAATTTACTGTAAGCCAAATGCTTTTAGGCTGTAAAAATGTTTTTTTCCAAGGAAGTGACTTTAAGTAAGAGTTATAATCATTGGCGTTTATTATACCAGATGCAGAAAAGTCCCATATAAAAAGAGCGATAGGAAGACAAAAAAGACCCTGTAAAAAAGCATTTTGCCTCATAAAAATAGGTCGTTTTCTAGAAAGCTTTTCTGTTAGGAGATATATACCATACCCTAAAGCAGGCATTAGTAAAACTCCAGCTCCCATAGCAATCCAAATCATTAAAGGAATGCCAGAAGCATGCAGCATTTCAATAAAGTTTTCAAAGTTCTCATCTAAGACAAAATCTATTGTATCTAAAAAAGTCATATCCAATATCCTTGCCATAATGAAGTCGATGATATGGGTCAGAAAATAAAGAAAAGTTAGCCCGATAAAAATTGGCAAGAAGATCTTAGGTAAATACTTTTGAATGAGCCATGCACAGCAGATCATAAGGCCTATTTCTAGAAAGGATTGTCCCAGTGAATACAATAAAAAGAAAATCCTTGAACTGGAGATGGGGTCGATTGTTAGAAAATTGAAGATGGTAAGTGAAAATAAAATGCCAAACAGCAAAGAAAAGTATACCCAATTAAAGGGGAATTTAGAGGGTGAGTTTCCTTCCATAATATTGACGTCTATTTATTCCCTCTTTAAATCGATTAATGAAAATCGTCAACTACTGCTTTTAATTATCTTTTATTTATATTAAGTTTGTCTGCTATGCAATGGATTCATAAATTTCAGTTATTTCTATTTGATTTTGATGGACTGTTAGTCAACACAGAACATTTACACTATCAAGCTTATGTCAATACATGTAGAAATAGAGGAGTCAATCTCGATTGGACTTTTCTTAAATATTGCGAGGCTGCCCATTTTGAGTCATTGGGAGTAAAAGATGCACTTTTACGGCAGTATCCACAACTTTTTGAGAATGAAGTCTCATGGGAGACCGTTTATGCAGAAAAAAAACAACGTTATTTAGAGCTTATCCAATCAGGTAAAGTAGAGTTAATGCCCGGTGTAGAAAAGCTTTTATTAGCACTGGCTAAAGAAGGAATTAAAAGTTGTGTTGTTACTAACTCTCCTAAAGAGCAAGTGGATTTAGTTAAAGCGAATCTTGCTGTTTTAGGTACTATCTCTCATTGGTTAACTAGGGAGGACTACAACGAGCCTAAGCCCAACCCAGATGGATACCTTACAGCCATTAAAAGATATCGACAGCCAAAGGATAATGTGATTGGGTTTGAAGATACTGTTAAAGGTCTAAAGGCTTTAGAGCAAACTCCGGCGAAAGCTGTATTGATATGTCCTAAGCACCACCCTCAAATGGAAGCTTTATTTGGATTTAGTGATATTTCACACTTCAGTTCTTTTGAAGAAATTCAAAATGTTTAATAAAAAAATAACTTACTCTTCCTTTATTGTGTTTTTTATCAGAATAATTTAAACTTGTTCATCTAAAAAAACATTTTAAATCACCAGGGGTGCTTTACAGCTGAAAAAACCATAGTTGGTTTAACCCTTATAACCTGATCCGGATAATACCGGCGGAGGAAGTGTGAACATCAAAAAAAGACTTTTCATTGGTTTTGTCGGCAATTTCTTAGAACACTATGACCATGCTCTTTATGGTTTTCTGGCTCCTGTTTTAGCTAACATTTTCTTATTCCAAGAAGATTATACCTCTTCCTTATTGTGGATTTTTATGATGTATCCTTTAGCTTTACTGCCTAAAATCATTGGGTCTGTTTTTTTTGGCTTTATAGGAGATACAAAAGGGGCAAAAAAAGCTTTAAGCATGTCCTTAAATGGCATGGCGATAGTCACTGTTTGCATCGGCTTGATCCCTTCCTATCAATCTATTGGAATAATCGCTCCTTTCTTGCTGTTCTCGCTCAGACTTTCCCAAAGTTTTTTTACATCGTCTGAAACCGTTGGGGGGGCTATTTTTCTTTTAGAAGAAGAAAATAAAATAGAAAAAAATATCTTAAGCAGTGTGTATGATATGTCAAGTATTGCTGGGATATTTTTAGCATCTTTTTTAATAAGCATATTTAGTTATTTTGGAATCTTAGATAGTCAATGGAGAGTTCTTTTTTTCATTGGAGCTATTACAGCATATCTTGGGTATCTTGTAAGAAGGTCGGATGAAATAAGTTATAAGAAGAAAGAAAGAAGTCAAAATGTAGCCATTATTCCATTTTGTGCAATAGTTGCCGTGTCCGGCCTTTCTCATGCTATTTATAACATCATTTTTGTTTTTATGAATGGATGGTTGTCAACTATAGCTTCGATTAATATTTCGAATGTTTTTATGATGAATAACTTTTTGTTAGTTTTAGATTTTGTTCTGCTCCCTGTGTTTGGGTTTTTAGCTTCCAAGCACTCAAAAGAAAAAATCATGGCAATAGCCTTATTTTGCATCTGCGTATTTTCACTTCCTTTGTTTGCCTTACTGCAATCAGGGTCTTTGATGGTTATTTTTCTTGTGAGAGTATTATTGGTAATAGCGGGAGTATCTATTAGTGCTCCATTTTATCACTGGGCTATTAGCATTACTCCTAAGCATGCACGTTTTAAAACCTTGGGGTTAGCTTATGTAATAGGATCTCAAATAATTGGGAAAAGCGCTCCAGCCGTTAGTCTTTTTCTTTTTTCCAAAACTAAATGGGTAGTAGCTCCGGGAATTTATCTTCTTGCAGTAGCTTTAATAGCTTCTCTTTTTTTGATGTATTTGAGGGCAAGGCAGAGGTCGATGGATAAAGCACTTCCATAAGGAATAATCCATTAGCTGGAACGGTAGAAGGGGCAGACCTTCGATCTTTTGCTGCAAAAATATCTTCAATGGCTTGTATTGGCAGTTTGTGGGTCGCAACTTGTAGTAAGCAACCGACAATGTTTCTAACCATTTTGTATAAAAAGCCATTAGCTCGTAAGTGGACTATTATTTCGTGATTTCTTTGAGTGACCAAAGCAGATGTTATATTTTTGACTCTTTCATTGTCATTGGATCCTCTATTAGAAAAAGAGGTGAAATCATGAATACCTTCAAATTTTTTAACGGCTTGCTTCATGAGTTCAATATCTAGCTTTTGAGGAAAATGCAGTCGATAATTGCGTAAAAAAGGAGGCATGATTAGGTCATTGTAAATGTAATAGTGATAGATCTTGTCTTTAGTAGAGTATCGGGCATGGAAATTAGAGGAGACGGGCTCAATGGAAAGAACTTTAATGTCATTGGGAAGAACTAGGTTAGCAGAATGCAGAAACTTGTCCAAGTTCAATGGCGAGACAGCATCGAAGTGAGCAACTTGTTTTAAAGCATGTGCGTTAGCATCAGTTCTTCCTGAAGCTGTAAGATGAATATTTTCTTGCAAAAGCTGCGAAAAAATCTCCTGCATTGTTTGTTGAATCGTTATGCCATTAGGCTGAATTTGCCAACCACGATAGTGGGTTCCATCATAGGAAAATAGGACCTTATATCTTTGCTTCATAAAAGAGCCTCAGCAATCTTGAGATCTTCCGGATTTGTAATTTTTATATTTTTGCTTGAGCCTTCCACTATTTTTATATTGGGATGAAAATGTTCTACTAGAGATATATCATCCGTTACCTCTCTAGGATTTTGGATAAGTTCATTAAAGCCTTGAGCTAAAATATCATAGTGAAAAGCTTGAGGTGTTTGGATATTCCACAGTTCTTGTCTATCAAGTGTTTTAGTTATACAAAAGTTTTTATCTACCTGTTTGATAGTAGATATTACAGGAGTAGCGAGAGTCGCAGCTCCATAATCTTTAGCTGCCTCAATAAGTTTTAAAATGTCAGATAAGGAAATGAGCGGTCTTGCAATGTCGTGGATTAAAATAATCCCTTGCTTGTTGGATATCTTTTGAAATCCATGAAAGGAAGAATCTTGTCTTTTTTTTCCAGGAAGAGCAAAGGAAATCTTTTTGTTGTCATCTGAAAATAAATGTTGATATTCTGGGGCAGTGACAACAATAATTTCTACTACACCTTGGATTTGAAGGAATTTTTCAAAGCTATACAAGGCCACTGGCTTTTCTTTCAAAGTATGATACTGCTTTGCTAGATTGCTTTGAAAGCGAGAGCCTTGGCCGCCTGATAATAAAATAACACTGATAGAACCTTTCATAGGTAGTTATTTTAGCGGATCGGGCAGGGAAAGAACAAGCCCAAAAGAGGATCTTTTGGGCATATAGTTTTATTTTAAGACAAGTGTTTATTTACACGCTTAGTCATTTCAAACATGTTAATTGCCTTTTTACCGCCGAAAACTTTAGCAAGCTTTTCGTCTGGGATGATATTTCGTTTGTTTTTTTCATCTTGAAGACGACGTGACTTAATGTAAGCCCAAAGTTTTTTAGTAACTTCTGTTCTAGGCATAGGTCCTTTACCAACTACAGCTGCGAGTTCTTCGCTGATTTTCATTGGTTGCATAAACTTAGATTCTTTCTTTGCCATATTAATACTCCTTTATACGGTGATAGGATTACTTATTCTCCTTAAATGAAATCTTTTATCCTTCTAGTGGTTTTATAGTCAAAAAAAATCGTGAGAAAATTTAAGCTTAGTATTTTAAAACTTTTGCACATATGAGTATAGAAAAGAAAAAAAAAGAAATTTCGTATTGGATAACTGAAGTAAGTTTAGCTAAATCATTGCAGGAAAAAGTAAGTATCTTAGCTAAACACAAAGGCTTCAAAAAATCTAAGTTGTCAGAGAACCCTGCTTATTTATCTTTGTCTCTTAGAAAACAATTTGTGATTCAATCACTTATTGTCATCGGAGAGTTTGAAAACCTGTCAAAGGGTTTGAAAAATGGGGTGTTGTATAATGCTTCTTTGTTAGACCAACTAGAAGAAGTAGAAAGCTTTTGCAGCGAGATTCAAGGGATTTTGGGATATCAGCTTACTTTATTAAACTTGATATCTAAGAAACAGACACCTGAGACGCTAGCAAATTATTTCCCTCCAAATTTTGTAGATATTTCTACAAGAACTCCTTTAGTGAACAAAGCAATTCGCTGGGGACTTGAGGATCTGCCAAAAATGGGAGAGATATATGTTTTGGGAGGAGCTGCCGACAGGCTTCATTTACAACATCCTGTTACGCATCGTGAAATGCCGGCTGCCATGTTAAAGTTTACAGGTAAGACCTTACTAGAAATACTTATTAATGATTTAAAAGCTAAAGAAAACCTTTACGAAAAAGTTTTTCATAAAAAAATCATTACTCCTATTGCTGTCATGACATCTTATGAGAAAAATAATCATGAAATGATCCTTGAGTTATTAGAGAAAAACAATTGGTTTGAAAGGCCACCTGAATATTTCAAATTTTTTACGCAGCCTTCTGTACCTGTAATAGATATTTCAGGAAACTGGATTATCAACAGCAACAAGCAAGTATTAATGAAACCGGGAGGGCATGGAGCTTTATGGAAACTTGCGAAAGATCAAAAAGTCTTCCAGTGGATGAAATCCCATAAAAGGAAAAAAGGGTTAATTCGGCAAATTAATAATCCTATCGCAGGTACTGACTATGGCTTACTTGCTTTCACGGGATGGGGACTTAAAGGGGACTTGCAATTTGGTTTTGCTTCCTGCGCTCGAAGGGTCAATGCTCAAGAGGGAGTCAATGTTTTAGTAGAAAGAAGAGACAAAAATAATTCTTGTGAGTATTTCCTTTCCAATATTGAGTATTGTGAGTTTGAAAAATACGGCATTGAAGATAAGCCATTTCAAGAAAATGGTATTTATTCCAGGTTCTCCTCAAATACTAATATTTTATTTGCCGATTTTGACGCGGTAGAAGAGAAGGTAGCAAAAGTTCCTTTTCCTGGAATGCTCGTCAACTTTAAGAATATCATTTCCTCTAATGAGACTGTATTAGCTGGAAGGCTTGAAACTACTATGCAAAATATTGCGGATGCATTTACGGAAAAGCATCCTAAACCATTGAAAAACAAACAAACTGTTAAAACTTTTGTAACTTACAATGATCGAGCGAAAACAATTTCTACTACAAAAAAAGTATTTAAAAAAGGTGTGTCTGAGCTAGAAACGCCTGAAAAGTGTTTTTATGATCTTTTGAAGAACAATCATGAGCTTTTGACTAAGTTTTGTAAAGTGAAAGTGGAACCATTTATTGATTTTGCAACTTATGTAAAACGAGGTCCTTCTTTTATTTTTACATATCTTCCAAGCTTAGGACCTCTATATTCAATTATTTCACAAAAACTGCAACGTGGAGAAATTCATAATCAATCAGAGCTGCAATTAAATATCTCCGAAGTTTTTGTTCGCAATATACATCTTAAAGGTTCCATGATAGTTGACGCAAAAGATACTAAAAGCTTTTGTTCCATGGAAAATTTTTCTGTATGTAATCGGGGTATAGATTTTTTAGTCCCTCAAGACTTTTGGAAAGGTGATATCAGCCGAAAAGAAGCTTTTCGTATTTCTTTAGGGAAAAATAGCGGAATTATTTTAAACAATCTTACAATCGAAGGGAATATGACTATTGAGGTTCCTGATAATACAGTTTATAGAGTTATTGAAGAAAAAGGTGACATAAAGATTCTTGAGACTGATGAGGTAAGAAGGCTTGATTATCAGTTTAATGAAAATTCTGAAATAGAAGTGAAGGCAGTGGATTTCTGCCTTCTTTAACTAGAACAAGCTACATATTATGCAGTAGGGGTATCGACAACATCAACATCAACATCAACATCAACAGCTGGAGAAGCGCCTTCAGCTTCGTCAACATCATCAGCTTCGTCAACATCAACAGCTTCGTCAACATCAACAGCGGCTAGAGTATCACCAGCACCTGTAGTAGAAGCGGAATCATTCTTTGTGGATAATAAATGCATTATTCCACCGCTTACTAATGCTATTGTTATTGCAAGTAGAGCTAAAGGAGTTTTATTAGCCCAAACAGTTTTAACAAAAGAAGAAACGCCTGTGCTTAGTCTAGTAGAAGCTAGATATTCATAAGCTCTACCTAGTTTTTCAAAAGCTGATATCGCAACAGATTTAACTGTAGATGTCACTGGACTAGTTTTTTCTGCCACCCAATTGTAGCCGGACTTGATTGGTTGTGTTAAAGTGTTTATTGCTTGTGACATTATTTCCTCTTATATTTAGTTTGTTAATTTAAAAGGGAAAACGATAGCCAAGTATAAATTTCTTGTAAAGTTGAAGTTAAATCGAAATGAAATAAAAAATATTTCAGGAGACAACGAAGATTTACTTTTTTTTCATTTTGTTATATAAACCCTCTACTAAAAAAGGAGACTCTCATGAACTTAGAAACTATAGAAAGATTTAATGCCCTTCAGACTAAACTAGATGACATGTGGAGGTATCTTTGACTTAGCTTCAAAAGAAGATGAGTTAAAGAAACTAGAAAATTTAATGGAAGATTCTCAATTCTGGGATGATAGTGCAAATGCCAAAAAAATTATTGCAAAGTCAAATGCTTTAAAAAAGTGGATTATTCCCTATCGAGATGCTCAATCGAGATATCTAAATATTAAAGAGCTTTTACCAGAAGCGGAAAAAGAAAATGACAACTCCTTAATAGAAGACCTTTACCAAGAGCTTGACACAGTTGAAAAACTTGTGGTTGAACTCGAAGTAATGAGAATGCTTTCAGGAGAGCTGGATCCTAAAGATTGCTTTCTGACTATTAATTCAGGAGCAGGAGGAACCGAGTCTTGTGATTGGGCCGAAATGCTCTCTAGAATGTATCAAAGATGGGCCGTTAAAAAAGGTTGGAAAGCGGAAATCATTGATAGAGTTGATGGAGAAGTTGCTGGCATAAAAAGCATTACTTTTAAATTGAGTGGGGATTTTGCTTATGGATACAGCAAGTCTGAAAAAGGGGTACATCGATTAGTTCGTATCTCTCCTTTTGATTCAAATGCCCGCAGACACACTTCTTTTGCGTCTGTTGATGTAACTCCTATCATTGATGATGAAATTTCCATAGAAATTAAGCCGGAAGATATTCGCATTGATACGTATAGGGCGTCAGGAGCTGGTGGCCAGCATGTTAACAAAACAGACTCGGCTGTGAGGGTGACTCATATTTCTACGAATATAGTAGTTTCCTGCCAAAAAGAAAGAAGCCAAATGCAAAACAAAGAAATGTGCATGAAAATGCTCAAGTCTAAACTTTATGAAAAGGAAGTTACTGAAAGAGAAAATGCTTTAAAGAAAATAGGCGGGGAGAAAAAAGAGATTTCTTGGGGATCACAGATTCGAAATTATGTTTTTCATCCGTATTCTCTTGTAAAAGATGCTAGAACAAAAGTAGAAACAGGAAATATTCAAGCTGTCATGGATGGTGAGATTGATGACTTCGTCAATGCTTATCTAAGAGAGTTTGGAGCATAAAAATAAAGGCTTATGAATATTCAAAATGATTTAGATATTCGCTATTCCACTGTTGAAGATAAGGATCCTTTGACTAAATGGCTTTTGGATAAAGAAACGCTTAAATGGTTTACCGTCTCAACAGAGAAGGAAGTTGATCTTTTGAGTACAAATTGGGTTAATTTTTCCAAGTTTAACTCTTCGTTAACAGCTACTTTAGATAATGTTGCTTGTGGAATGGGAACGTTATTTTTAATGCCTTACAAAAAAGTAGCTCACCATGCTCTTTTTTATATAGTTGTAGATCCTAACAAAAGAAAACAGGGGATTGGAACTTCTTTAGTCAAAAATTTAATAAATCTTTCCCAAAACTACTTTCGACATGAGTTTCTTCATTGTGAAATTTATGAAGGCTGCCCTTTGCAGCCAGTTTTAGAAAAAATGGGTTTTACCTGCTTTGCCAACCAAGAAGGCTTTTTAGATATAAATGGCAAGTTATTAAACCGATTATGCTATCAATATGTTTTTAAAAGGCCATAACATGGATGAAGTTGAAATAAGATTGGCTACTTATGAAGATAAAAAATACCTCGTTAAGTGGCTGAGTGATCCGGATACTTTGAGATGGTATCCTATGAGTAATGAAAGGGAAATCGAAGATGCGGCAAATATTTGGATCAGCTATGTAAAGTATAAAGCTGTCATTACAGCTCTATATAATGGACAACCTGCTGGCATTGCCAATCTTTACCTTCAGCATTTAAAAAAAGTGTCTCACCAATGCCTTTTAGCAATTGTAGTCGGTAAAGACTTCAGAAATAAAGGCATAGGCACACGCCTTATTCAAGAGCTCATCAAAATGGGACAAGAGCAATTTCACCTTAAATATCTTCATTTAGAGGTTTATGAGAATAACCCAGCTTTTTCCTTATATCAAAGGCTTGGTTTTGAAAAGTTTGGTGAGCAAAAAAACTTTATAAAAGAACAGGACAGATATCGTTCAAAGATTTTTATGCAAAGGAAGTTGGTGTGAATAAGTCCTTTTCTCTTCTAGAAAAACTATCTACGTTAACAAGTTTAAAGGTTTATGTAACTTTGCATAATAATAAGAGCACTTACTTGAGCTTCCAAAAAAAAAGAAGAGAAGTTTTTTTTTCTTTACATAAGTTTTTTGAAACAGCTCCCTTAGATGTGCTCCAGTCTCTTGTTGATTATGCAGAAAGTGCTAAACAGACAAGCTTCACTAAAGTAAAACATTTTATTTATGCCAAGCAGCAAGAAATTGATCTTTCGCATACCGTAAAGGAAAAAGATCTTCATATAGAAGGAAAGTACTTTAATTTACGACAAGCATACGAAAAAATAAATCAGAATTATTTTGATAATGCCTTGGATTTGAAAATAACATGGTTTTTCCCAAAGTATCGAAGCTTTAGAAATTTTACTTTTGGCAGCTATGATAGAAATCTAAAGTTAATTAAAATTAACTATCACTTAGACAGGCATGATACACCTGCATTTTATCTCGATAATTTGCTTTACCATGAAATGCTACATGCCGTCTGCCTTCCTTTTGTAGATGAAAAAGGAAGACTTAGAATTCATACAAAAGAGTTCAAAGAAAAAGAAAGGGTTTTTCCCATGTACAAACAAGCAAAAGAATGGGAAAAACAGTTTTTAAAAAAGTTTTGGAGGGAAAATGGCAGGTCATAGTAAGTGGGCTAACATTAAGCACAAGAAAGAAAGAGCCGACCAAAAAAAGGGAAAAGTATTTTCTAAAATTACAAAAGAAATCATCAATGCAGTAAAGCAAGGTGGCCCAGATCCTGAGGCTAATGCAAAGCTTCGAGCTGTGATTTTGAAAGCAAAAGCTGCTAACCTTCCCAATGAAAATATTGAGAGGAATATTAAAAAGGCTTCTACTGAGGATCTAGCAAATTATTACGATATTACTTACGAGCTTTATGGCCATGGTGGAGTAGGCATTATTGTCGAAGCTATGACCGATAATAAGAACAGAACAGCTTCTGATATGCGAATCGCTACCAATAAATGTGGAGGAAATATTGCAACACAAGGAGCTGTCTCTTATAACTTTGAAAAAAAGGGGATCATCCAAATAGCGAAACAAAACCTTCAGGAAGATGACCTGTTTCTTGCAGCGACGGAAGCTGGTGCAGAAGATTTTGAAGGTGAAGAGGAAGAATTTATTATCACTACAGCTTCGGATGATTTGTTTAATGTTAAGCAGAGTTTGGAAGAGAAGGGATATACCTGTTCAGAAGCTTCTTTGGAAATGATCCCTAAAACTACAGTTAAGTGTTCTGAGGAAGATAAAAAAAATAATCTGACTCTTATTGAATGGCTGGAAGGGTTAGATGATGTAGATGAAGTGTTTCATAACATGGAACTGTAAGTGTTTAAAAAAACATTCCATATTGCCTTTCAAAATCAATCTATTTTAAACCTAGCCTACCAATTCTCACATTTGCCAGGACTATGTCTGCTTTATTCAGGGGGAAACTATGCCTCTAGTAGCCTTTCTTTTCTAAGCATATTTCCTAAAAAAGAAATTCTTTTAGAAAGCAGCAACCCCTGGCAAAATTTGCATAAAAAACTAACCCCTCATTATTGGTTCGGTTATTTGAGCTATGAAATGGGAGCTTTTAGCGATGAAGAAAAAGTACTGGCCTATAAAAAGTCCGATATACCCTTAGGTCATTTTCAAAGATATTTAATTACAATTAAGTTTGATAGTAAGAGCAATTTAATTGAACTTTTTATTGATGAGGAATGTAAAACCTCTTTGGAGGAACAAAAGTGGGTTGATCGGTTTTTAAAGCTTCCTGACTGGCTTAAAGAACTTCAAGGGTATTCTTTAAATAGCACTATGCCATGTCAGTTACTGAAAAAAATGGATTTTGTCGATTACGAAAAGAAGTGTAAAAAGATTAAAGAGTATATCTTGGAAGGAGATGTATATCAGGTAAACTTAACGCATGAATCTATAGCTAAAACTGCTCTTTCTCCCTTCTTAGTCTTTGCCCGTTTAGCTGCTAAAAATCCCTCTCCTTTTTCTGCTTATATTTCTCATGAGAATTATACAATTGTCAGTACCTCACCTGAAAGGCTGCTGCTAAAGCAGGGAGATTTTTTACAGACGAAACCTATCAAAGGTTCTATTAAAAGAGATGAGTTTACCTGCGACAAGAAACAGGAAAATAGCCTGCTGACTTCCATTAAGGATCGAGCGGAGCTTGCCATGATTACAGATCTTGCTAGAAATGACTTAGGAAAGCTGTCTGAAGTAAACTCCATAAAGACAAAACCTTTCCTTCTTGAAAAATATGAAAATATTATCCACATGTTATCCGAAGTCAATGCAACAGCAAAAAAAGAAATTTCTCCTCTTGAGTACTTAAGAGCGTTATTTCCAGGAGGGTCCATTACTGGCTGCCCAAAGTTGCGAGCGCAAGAGATTATTTTTGAAATTGAGAAGAGAGCTCGCCATGTTTACACAGGTTCAATTGGATATTTGACTCCAGAACAGGACTTTGACTTTAATATTGCAATACGCACTCTTTTATTCCAAAAAGAGCAAGTAAGCATTCAGCTAGGGGGGGCTATTGTCGCTGATTCAACTGCCCAAGCAGAGTACTATGAAAGCTTGCAAAAAGGAATGTCTATTTTTCAAGCGCTTAACTTAGATTATAGAAATGAGTTTTGTTTTTCTTAATGGGGAGTTTATTCCGTCTTGTAGTGGTAAAGTTGCTGATTCAGAGTTTTTACATAGACAAGGAGTATTTACAACTATTTTGGTCAAAGAGGGCAAGGCCTTTTTTTTACACAATCATATTAAAAGAATAAATCGACACTGCAAAAAATCTAATATTTTAGCCCCTTATATTTCGATAAGGACGATAAAAGAGCTGCTCATGAAAAATAATGCCTATAAAGGTTTATATAGGCTGAAAATTCTTGTTGCAGCTGAGGTAAAGGATCTTCAAAAAAACACTTTGCTAATTACTTTAGAAAAAGAAGCGCCTAATAAAAGTGCTTTTAGCCTTTGTAAGTATATAAGGCCTGCTCCTTTTGCTAGCAATAGAGTAAAAAGTTTAGCTTATTGTGACCGCCTTGCTTTAAGAAAATTCGCCAATAGCCGTGGATTTGATGATTGTCTTACCTTTGATATGAATAAGTACTTATTAGAAACTTCAGTAGCGAATGTTTTTTGGATAAAAAATAACTCCTTGCATTTCCCAGATCCTAAACTTTTATACTTTCGGGGAATTGTTTTAACAACAGCTTTGGTTATAGCGAAAAAACTTAAAATGAAAGTGCAATATGGGAAATACACAATAAAGGATTTGTCTGGTTCCCATCTTTTTTACTGTAATAGCATGAAAGGGATTCTTCCTGTGAAATCCTTAGAAAATACTCCTTTGTCTTGGGATCTTTCCTTACAAAATACATTGCTTGAGCAGTATATGCTTTTTTCTAAAGAACACTGGGTTGATCTGACTGTTTGATGAATTGATATAGCCTAAAATAAGCTGTAAAAAACATTAAAATGACAAAGGCCCAGGCAATAAAAAAATAAAGTTTAGGTAAAACATTCATCAAAATAAAAAATCCAAAGGCTTCTGTTCTTTCCACAAAGCCGGGACTATAATGAAAACTTTTTGAAGAGCGATTTTTAGTAAAAACTGCAACCACTAAAAAGGTAACCATGCAAAATAGGATTCCAGCCATAATCCAGATTGTTACCAAAGATCTTTCAAGAGGGTTTTTTAAATAAAGGGAAAAGACAATGGAAAATTCAACAATTCGATCCAATACAATGTCCAATGCGCTTCCCGCATCGCTTTCTTTATGGAACGACCTTGCTATGGAACCGTCTAAAGTATCGCAGAACCCAGATAGGATTAAAAGTAAAGTGGCTAAAAGCATATAGTCGTAAAAAAAGAAAATAGCAGAGCAAACCCCTAAAAGACACCCAATAACGGTTACTAGATTAGGTGATATATTTTTAAAAAATGATTTTTTTATCCAAGAGTCAATGAATAGAGTTTGGTATGTCTTTCTTAAGTAGGAATCAATCATTTCTTTTATGCTTTTTTTTGCGTATTTTTTTTACAATAATGGGAATTAAGGCAAAAAGACCTAGAGCAAGTAAAGCAATTCGCATAGGCCAGTTGAAAATTGCATTTATACTAAACTCTTTGCCTTCGTCCAAAATGGCCCCTAGTCCTGCGCCTGCCTGAGAGTAAACAAATGTTCCTGGGATGATACCAACAAAAGTTGTCCATGAAAAAGTTATGAGGGATACTTTAAAAAAGGCAGGAGCAATGTTTACCAACCAAAAAGGAAATATAGGAACAAGGCGTAAAAACAATAAATAGCTTATTGCATTTTGTTGAAAGCCTTCCTTCATTTTTTCTAAATACCCTTTTGTTTTTTCCCGGAAAAACTCACCTAGAGCAGTCTTGGCAGCTAGAAAAATCAGGGAAGCACCAATTGTAGCTCCAACAACAGCATAGATGGTAGCTAGAGGTTGCCCGAATAAAAAACCACCTAATATAGTCACTATAGTTGCCCCTGGTATAGAAAGTGCTGTTGTTCCTATGTAACCTGTTACAAATAATAAAGAAGCTATAATGAAATGCGTCTCAACGTAGTTTTTTAAAAGAATTCGATTTTCTTTTAGCTTTTCAAAAGATAAATAATCAGTAACACCCAAAAAATAGGCAGTCAGCATAAGAATGAGTAGGATAGCTAGTGGCAGTAAGCGTCTCAAAGAGATCTTTTTGCTCTTTTTATGATTCATCTTTGTTTTGTTACATTTTTAAAAATTGTTTTCGTTAACCACATATCTGCTGCTTTTCGAATAGCTTGAAGATAAGTTGGATAGGGATGAATTAAAGAAATGAGTTTTCTTAAAGGAATATTTTCTCTTATTGCCAGTAAAATCTCACCAATCATTTCTCCTGCCCTGGGCCCTACAATTGAGACGCCTAAAATCTTACTAGACCACTTTTTAGTGACAATAGTTATAAAACCATCTTGGCAGTTTTGGGTAACTGCTCTGTCAACTTCTTCAAATGGAACTGTATAGGTAGCAATTTTATTGCTTCCGTACTTTTGGATAGCATCCTCTTCTAAAAGCCCGGCACTTGCTATCTCAGGGTCTGTGTAAGTTACTCTAGGAACTACTTGTTTTAGATCGATTTTTTTCTTAAGCGGCCCTGGTAAAAGTAATGTTGTTAATACACTCCTTGCTCTATTTTCAGCAAGGTGAGTAAAAAAAGGTGGCCCGGCTATATCTCCAATTGCAAAAATATGCTTTTGTGAGGTTCTACCATATTTATCGACCTCTATTCCTTTTTCGTGGGCATAAATATTGGCATTTTCTAAATGTAAATCATTCAAATTAGCATGTCTTCCTGCTGAAACAAGAAGCGCCTCAGCTTCTATTGTTTCTATTCTGTCACCATTATTGATTTCAATTTGAAATACTTCGTTAGAAAAACTTACTCGTTGTGTCTGAAAATCTAAAAAAAGCTTAATCCCTTCTTTTTGAAAAGTTTCTTCTAAAATCTTGCCTGCTTTTTCGGATTCTCTTGCAAGTAGTTTCTTATTTTTATGAACTAAAAATACTTCGGCTCCAAGGCGGTTAAATGCTTGCGTTAGCTCCGTTCCTATTGGGCCTCCTCCAAGAACAATCATTCTTTTAGGGATTTTTTTTAAGTGGAAAACTGTTTCATTTGTTAAATAGGGAGTGTCTTTAAGTCCATCGATAGGGGGTACATAAGGAGAGGATCCAGTTGCAATGATGATATTTTTAGATTTGATTTTCCATTCGGTGTTTTCCTTGTCTATTACTCTTAAAGTATGCGGGTCTATAAAGCTGGCAGTTCCCGTCAATGCATCGACATGCAGTTTTTTAAGGGCTTCTTCATCTTCATGTGCTTTTACAGAAGCAACAATGTTTCGAACCCTTTCAAGAGCAAGATCAGCATTAAACTGTGTATTTTCCAGAGTTATTCCCATTTGAGAGCTGAGCTTGATATTATGGGCATATTCGGCAGCTGCAATTAAAGATTTTGAAGGAATACAGCCAAAGTTTGTGCAGTCACCTCCATAATGCGCCTTTTCAATAAGTAAGACTTTTTTCTTAGCTTTAGCAAGGCCAATAGCGACCACTAAGCCTCCGGCTCCAGCTCCAATAACAACAAAGGGATATTTTTTTTCTTTCATATTCACTATTCAACTTAATTTTTCTAGATAGTCAATAAAATTCTTTATAAATAAGATAAGGATTTAAGGGGAAAATATGAAATCAGCAGAAGATAAAAGACTTATTGAGCATCGAAATAAGAAAAAACATTGGCGAAGATGGGGACCATACCTTTCTGCAAGAGAATGGGGCTCTGTCCGAGAAGACTACAGTACGGATGGTAACGCTTGGAATTATCTTCCCTTTGAAGAGTCTCATTATATAACATATCGATGGGGGGAAGATGCAATAGCTGGGATTTCTGATAATCATCAAAGATTGTGTTTTGCTTTTAGTTTTTGGAATGAAAAAGATCCCATTTTAAAAGAAAAGTTTTTTGGATTAAGTGGATCTGAAGGAAATCATGGAGAAGATCTAAAAGAGTATTTTTTTTACTTAGATAATACTCCAACACATTCCTATATGAAATTTCTTTATAAATACCCTCAGGAAGAGTTTCCTTATCAGGACTTAAGAGAAACAAATGCAAAAAGAAACCAGAAAGAGCCGGAGTATGAACTTTTAGATACGAAGATTTTTGATAGCAATGCTTATTTTGATATCACCATTGAATATGCCAAGGCAGATTCAGAGGATATATTGATAAAACTTACTATTGAAAACAATGGGCCTCAAACTGCTCCTTTGCATGTTTTACCCACTTTATGGTTTCGAAACACATGGAGCTGGTATGATGATGTAGAAAAAAATCTTTCGATCCACTCTGACGGCAACTGCTTAATTGCGTATCATCCCGAGCTTAAAGAAAGGTATTTATATTTTAAGGAAAAAGCAGATCTCTTATTTACAGAAAATGAAACAAACAAAGAAAGGGCATTTCAAGAGAAAAATGACAGTCCTTATAAGAAAGATGCCTTTCATAGTTATGTAATCCATAAGAAAAAAGAAGCTGTCAATCCTCAAATGTCAGGAACAAAAGCAGCGCTGCATTATCGACTAGAAATTCCCTCTCATGGGAAAAAAGAACTTTACTTGAGATTGACTCAGGAAAAAAACAGTTCAAGTCCTTTTCAAAAGTTTGAGAAAATACTGGAAAAAAGAAAAGAAGAGGCGGACCTTTTTTATGAGAAACATATACCTAAATCTATTACACCCGATCAAAAAGACATTCAAAGGCAAGCTTTTGCAGGTCTTTTATGGTCTAAGCAGTTTTATCATTATGTAATTGAAGAATGGCTGGAAGGAGATAAGGAACATCCCAAAAGACCTAATCCAGAAAATTTAAGGAACTCTACCTGGACTCATTTATACAGTGACGATATTTTGTCTATTCCTGACAAGTGGGAATATCCTTGGTTTGCCTCTTGGGATTTGGCTTTTCATTGTGTTGGTTACTCCTTAATTGACTCAGAGTTTGCTAAAAGACAGCTTACTAGACTTACAAGAGAGTGGTACATGCACCCAAATGGTCATATACCATCTTATGAGTGGGATTTTAATGATGTGAATCCACCTGTAATAGCTTGGGCAGCGTGGAGGGTCTATAAAATTGAAGAAAAAAATACAAAACAAGGTGACTTTGAATTTTTAAATGCCATTTATCAAAAGCTCTTACTTAACTTTACGTGGTGGGTCAATCGTAAGGATAGTGCAGGAAAAAATGTTTTTGAAGGGGGATTTCTAGGACTCGACAATATTAGCATTTTCAATCGGAGCGATTTGCCAGGAGGGGATTCTTTAACTCAGTCTGATGCTACTAGCTGGATGGGGATGTACTGTTTAAATATGTGGACCATAGCTGTTGAGCTTTCCAAATATGATGCTAGTTATCAAGACATGGCTAGTAAATTTTTCGAACATTTTCTCTATATAGCCGAAGCTATGAATTTTGCTAAAGAAGGCAGTCCGTCACTTTGGGATGAAGAAGACGGTTTTTTTTACGATGTACTGCACTTTTCAGACGGCAAGCATATGTCGCTAAAGGTAAAATCTATGGTGGGATTAATTCCACTTTTTGCAGTAGCTACTTTAGAAGAAGATGAGCTCAATCGTATGACTGGTTTTAAAAGAAGGTTCAACTGGTTTGTCCAAAACCGAAAAGACTTATATGAAGAGATAGCCTCCATTACAAAACACGGAATAAAAGATCGCCACATTTTTGCTATCTTAACTAAGGAAAGATTAAAGCAAGTCCTAGATAAAATGTTAGATGAAAATGAGTTTTTTTCTTCTTATGGCATCAGATCTGTTTCTAAATACCACCAAGATCACCCGTATTCACTAGATATTAACAACGTACATCACCGAGTTGACTATGAGCCTGGAGAGTCAACCTCAAAGTTATTCGGTGGTAATTCCAACTGGAGGGGGCCAGTTTGGTTTCCTTTAAATTTTTTGATTATTGAATCACTGCAAAAATTTCACCATTACTATGGAGAGAACTTCAAGGTAGAATGCCCCACTGGCTCAGGTAAATATATGACTTTATGGGAGATTGCAGGGGAAATTTCAAAAAGGCTTATTAAGATTTTTGAAAGAGATGAAAATGGAAAAAGGGCCGTTTTTGGAGATATTGTGAAATTTCAAGAAGACCCTCTTTGGAAAGACCACATTCTATTTTTTGAATATTTTCATGGGGATAATGGAAGAGGGGTTGGCGCTTCTCATCAAACTGGATGGACAGCACTTGTCGCTAAACTTATTCAGCAAAGAGGAGAGTATTTTAGATAAGATCTGACATAGCTTCTTTTCTAAGGTGACTTTTTAAATTTTTCTATTTGTATTTATTAATAACTTCTTTACATTCTCTTTGAATCAAAAAAAAATTTTTGGAGGTTACTTATGTCAGCGACAAATGTTACAGAATCTAGAATAAGCTTTAAGGAGAATTATCCATTAACTGCCTATTGGTTTACTGCTGACACTACTTTGGAAAAATGTACTAAGATTGCGATTAACTCCCTTACTTGTTTTGCTCTAGTATTGACATCTTTTGCTATTGATCTTGGAGCCCGCCTTATTACTTATTTCAAGTCTAATGAAATGGAACCTAGTTCAGCTGATAATAATGGCATTAATTTTACTGAAGAAAACCAACCAGTAGCTCAAGGTCCAGTAGCTCAAGAACCAGTAGCTCAAGGTCCAGTAGCTCAAGGTCCAGTAGCTCAAGGTCCAGTAGCTCAAGGTCCAGTAGCTCAAGGTCCAGTAGCTCAAGGTCCAG
>PFAC01000031.1:0-2799 GCA_002773835.1 Chlamydiae bacterium CG10_big_fil_rev_8_21_14_0_10_35_9
TAGTCTCTTATAACTACCCTAACTTGTGTATTAATGTTTCCTGCTCCAAGGGTACTTATATCCGATCCATTGCCTATGATATGGGCAACCTGCTTACTTGCGGCGCTTATTTAAGCGCGCTTACTCGCACAAGAGTTGGCTCTTACTTGCTGGAAAACTGCCTTGATGAAAAAGAAATTCTAGAAAGCCCTCTACCTGTTGCATCGAAAATTAAACGCTGCATTTAAAGCTATAATCTTCACTTGAATAGAAAGCTTTCTAGTTTGTTATATTTTATCGAATTGTAATTTCTAGGATTTTAGCGATTCTTTCACCTAAGTCCTCGTCATCAGAAAAATAAATTTGCCTAACAAGCCTTCTTATCTGTTCTTTTTCAACAACTAGTGGCGTCATATTGCCATTAGAGTCATATTTAAATATTGGCAAACTTAAACCAAATTTGTCTTGCAACATTTTTTGTACTATAAATATCTGAAGATAAAATTTCTTCATATGAGGTTGTGCAAGATTAAGGTTTTCTTTCAGTGTAATGAATAAACCTAAAACATTAAATAAGCGTAGTACCATATTTACTTCGTTATATGAAGAAAGTTGTTCCCCGTTTTCAATTTTGAATTGTAACTCTTGTAAAGTAAGATTTTCACCGTTTGCAACTAGGTTACCATTGATATCTCCCCCTGAAGAAGAATCCGTAATACATGCATGTTGGATTTCTGTGGATTTAGGATCAATTATTATGCCAATAGGATGGTAAGGAATTAGAGGATATCCGCTAACAATTAAGCTTCCTGAAGCGTTTGGCATCCCCTCTTCTTTCTTCATTAATTCAAATTCTCTTGTCCAGTCTGCGAAATTTAAAGATTCATTTTCAATGATAGACTCAAGTCCTCTTATCAAAAGAATGTCTTTCTTTTCTTGCGAGACTTCAGAAGTAAATTTATTGTCCGAATTATTAATATTTGTAATTAATGCTGCCATATTACACTCTATTTTTTTATTAATTCCTAAGTTAGAGTTAATAGTTTAAAACTATTTTAATAAAAACGTTAGTTAAAATTTTAATTTTTTATTAATTAGGAATAATTATTTGCGTTTTTAAGTAAAAATTGATAATTTACTACCCTAAAGCTAGAGTTTCAAAGAGATAGAGGTAATAATGTCAGGACTTGCATGTGCAATAGTAGGGCTTCCCAATGTGGGTAAATCCACCCTTTTTAACGCATTAACTAAAAAAGGCGTACAGTCGGAAAACTACCCTTTTTGCACTATAGATCCCAATATTGGAGTTGTTCCTCTAGAAGACAAAAGGCTAGACAACTTAGCAAAGTTTACCAAAAGCAAACAGATCATTTATGCCCCTGTATCTTTTGTAGATGTAGCAGGATTGGTCAAAGGGGCTTCTAAAGGAGAAGGCCTTGGTAATCAGTTTTTAGCCAATATTAGAGAAACAGATGCCATAATTCAGGTAGTCAGGTGCTTTGAAGATGATGATGTGATTCATGTATCTGGAAAAGTTGATCCCTTAGAAGATGTAGAGGTCATTAATTTGGAGCTTATTTTAGCTGACTTGCAAACCATGGAAAAAATCCATGATAAAAAAGTCCGCGAGATGAAAAGTAAAAAAGCCGAAGACCCAGAGCTGCAAGTCATCAAAAAATGCATAAAACACCTTAATGAAAACATGCCGCTCAGGACTTTAGAATTTACAGAAGAGGAAGAGGAATTTTTTAAGACTCGCCAGTTTTTGACCAAGAAAAAAGTACTTTATGTAGCTAACGTTTCAGAAAGTGATCTTCCTTCCATGGATAATGAATATGTGCGTCGCTTACAAGAATATGCTAAACAGGAAAACAGCTCTGTTGTGACAATTTGCGCTAAAATTGAAGAAGAAATAGCGCAGCTTTCGCCAGAAGAGTCTCAAGAGTTTCTTCAAGAAGTAGGACTTTCTGAATCTGGCCTGCAACGACTGACTAAAGCTGCCTTTCAACTGCTAGGACTTGCTACTTTCATAACAACTGGAGAGATTGAAACAAGAGCATGGACAATTAAAAAAGGGACAAATGCAGCCGAAGCTGCTGGAAAAATCCATAGTGACATTGAAAAAGGATTTATCAGAGCTGAAGTAATTACCTATCAAGATATGCTTACCTATCAAAGCAGGGCAAAAGCAAAAGAGGCCGGCAAAGCTCGGTCAGAAGGAAGAGATTACATCGTAAAAGATGGAGATGTAATTTTATTTTACCACAATTGATTTAAACGATTATGTTTTGCTTTAGATCTATTCCAACTAAATAATTATGGCCCAAAAAACTGAAAAAGCCACACCTAAAAAACTCAAAGATGCTCGTAAAAAAGGGCAAGTGGCAAAATCACAGGATTTTCCTTCTGCTCTTACATTTATAACAGCAATCATGGCCACTCTTTTTGCCACAAGCTACATGTTCAAGCAGCTTGGCACTTATATCATCAGTATGTTTAAAAGCATTAATTCAGATATTGATTTAGGCACAAAAGCCGGGGGCATTTTATACGAGGCTATCTTACTTATATTTGCAACAAGTGTTCCCATCATGATTATTGTTGCAGTAGTAGGAGTCCTTACGAACTTCTTAGTGATAGGACCTTTATTTTCTTTTGAAGCTATGAAGTTTCAATGGAAAAGATTAAACCCAATTGAAGGCATAAAGCAAAAATTTAAACTTAAAACGCTTGTAGAATTAATTAAATCGATATTAAAAATTGCAGGCGCAGCCTTAATTATTTACTTTGTGATTAAGCAAAGCATTCCTCACATAGTTG
>PFAC01000031.1:2807-4776 GCA_002773835.1 Chlamydiae bacterium CG10_big_fil_rev_8_21_14_0_10_35_9
GCTGTTTTTGACCTAGCTTTTCAGAAAAAAGACTTTGCTAAGCAAATGATGATGGAAAAGTTTGAAATAAAACAGGAACTTAAAGATACAGAGGGAGATCCTCTTATTAAAGGAAAGAGAAGGGAGGCTTTTCGGGAGATCGCCTATAGAGAAGGACCTTCAGCAGCACGTAGAGCAAGAGCAATTATTACAAACCCTATTCACATTGCTGTCGCAATAGACTATAATGAACAGGAAGATCCCGCTCCTATGATTTTAACTATGGGACAAGGACCTATTGCTGATCAAATTATTAAAGTGGCACAAAGCAACCATATACCAATTATGAGAAACCCTACGCTCGCACAAACTCTTTTTCAAAAAGGGACAATATCCGATTATATACCTGAAGATACTTACGAAGCAGTAGCTGAAATTTTAAAATGGATCTCTTCTCTAGAAGAAAATCCAGATATTAATACGGAGCTTTTTAAAATATGAAACAATTTTTAGATAACTTATCACGATTCTTAGGCGGCAAAAGAGCTCTGCAAACAATTTCTGGATCGAGTGATTTAATTTTAGCTTTTATCATTATCAGTATCATTATGATGCTGATTTTTCCAGTTTCTCCTCACGTGATTGACGTGCTTATTTCGGTAAACTTAACCGCTTCCATTTCTTTGTTATTTGTAGCGATTTATATCCAAAAAGCTGTGCACCTTTCTATGTTCCCCTCTTTGCTCTTAATTACAACTCTTTACAGAGTGGGGGTAAACATATCCTCGACAAGGCAGATATTATTAAAGGCAAATGCAGGTAAAATCATCTTTTCCTTCGGAAACTTTGTAGTAGGAGGAAACTATGTTGTCGGTGCCGTTATATTTTTAATTATTACAGTAGTTCAGTTTGTTGTGATTACTAAAGGTGCTGAAAGGGTTGCTGAAGTTGCCGCTAGATTCACCCTCGATGCTATGCCAGGAAAGCAGATGAGTATTGATGCTGACTTAAGAGCTGGCACTATTGACCAAAGTCAAGCAAGACTACTTCGTTTAGACCTCCAGAAAGAAAGCCAGCTTTACGGTGCCATGGATGGTGCTATGAAGTTCGTAAAAGGAGATGCGATTGCAGGTATTGTGATTACACTCATTAACGTTGTAGGCGGTCTTATCATTGGTAGTCAGATGATGGGAATGAGTTTAGGACAGGCAGCAAAAACATTTGCCCTCCTGTCTATTGGGGACGGTCTAGTTTCCCAGATTCCTGCTGTTATGATTGCGATTACTGCGGGTATTGTGACCACTAGGGTCTCCAGTGAAAAGCAAGACTCTCACTTGGGTAAAGAAATTTCCGAGCAAGTCTTAAAGCAGCCTAAAGCTCTTATGATTGCATCCGGTGTGCTATTATTAATGGCATGGATACCTGGCTTTCCAAGAGCCCCTTTTATGATTTTGTCTATTATTATTGGGGTTCTTGGATATACTATTTGGAACTCTTCTAGAAAACAAGCAACCAAGGCGATAGCTGGCGTCGGTGCTATGGAAACGGGAATAGAAGGACATGCCATGATTACAGGTGGCACAGATGACTATGCTTTGACCCTTCCTGTTGTTATTGAGGTAGGACAAGGGCTTTCTAAATTGATAAAAAAAGACAAGCAGGGATTGACTTTCATCGATCAGATGATCCCTAAAATGCGACACGCCTTATATCAAGAGTTAGGTGTCCGTTTTCCTGGAGTTCACGTAAGAACTGACTCCCCTAATTTAGATGATGATGAGTACGCCGTTCACTTAAATGAAGTTCCTATTAGCCGCGGTAAGGTCTTAATGGGCTATTTGCTAACCAATGAATCCGAAGAAACATTACAAAAATATAATGTCCCCTTCACTACTTCAAAAAGCTCCATGGGAATGCCCACTATCTGGGTGGATGAGAAGTACAAAGAAATATTAGATAGATCCGGCATTAAGTATTGGAAGCCTTTAGA
>PFAC01000060.1:0-13456 GCA_002773835.1 Chlamydiae bacterium CG10_big_fil_rev_8_21_14_0_10_35_9
AAGCGAGATGGAACCTTCTTTTCCTACACTTTCTTTTTTATTGAGAAGGTCTCTGAATTCTTTTGCTTCGTCTTCTTTGTACACAACGTCGTCCAAAATGTTATTGCCGTTCCAGTCGTGGGGTTGATTAGTCATTTAAGGGTTACTCCTGTTAATAGTTAAAGGAAAAAGTCTAACAAATCATATTCAATAAAAGCAACTCTAATCCCAAGGATTGATTTACCACGTTGAATGATGTTTATTAGATAAATAATATTAAATAAATTTTATTCTTTATGTAAAAGAACTTCTGCTAAAGTTTTTTTAACTCCTGTTAAAGCTTTTTCTAAAACATATTGAAAAACTAGAGGAGCGACAATAGTTGCATCTGATTCTATAATAAAGCTGGGAGTGTTTTCATCCAACTTGCCCCAGGTAATTTTTTCATTTGGCACAGCTCCGCTATAAGAGCCGAAAGAAGTGGTAGAATCACTAATTTGGCAAAAATAGGCCCAAAGAGGGCAATTTTTTTCTTGAAGATCCTGGCGGATTAGGGGAACTGCACAAATAGGAAAGTCACCGGCAATTCCGCCTCCAATCTGGAAAAATCCAATAGAGCTGTTTTCACGATACCATTTCACAACATGTTGCATTTGCTCAAATCCAGATTTTATAGTAGTGATGTTGTTAAGCTCTTTTTTCATCACGTTAGCTACGAAAATGTTTCCAGTAGAGGAGTCTTCGTATCCTGGAGTAAAAATAGGTAATTTTTTTTCGTAGGCTGCATATAGCCATGAGTCTTTAAGGTCTATTTGATACTCTTCTTCTAATACCTTAGATTCAAAAAGCTGGAAGAAATATTCATGTGGAAAATACCTTTTATTTTCTTGTTCTGCTTTTTTCCAAAGAGCCAGAAGGTGTTTTCCTATTTTTTGAATGGCAATCTCTTCTGGAATGCAAGTATCAGTTACTCTGTTAAGGCCATTGTTGTAGAGTTCCATTTCTTTTTGTTTGCTCAGCGTGCGGTATTCGGGAATTCTTAAATAGCTGTCATGAGCCACTAAATTAAAAAAATCTTCTTCAAGATTAGCTCCAGTGCAGCAGATTCCATGAACGAGATCTTGCCTGATTAGCTCAGATAAAGAAATACCAAGCTCAGCTGTGCTCATAGCTCCAGCTAAAGTAACAAGCATTTTCCCGCCGTTATTGATTAAGTCAACCCAGCCTTTAGCAGCATCGATGCACGCCGCAGCGTTAAAATGTCTGTAATGTTTTTCTAAAAAAGAACTAATACTCATTTTCCCTCAAAGATATAGTTAAGAAGTTTATAAACAAGTTTTGATGCTAAGTAATTAGGTGCTTGGAAATTTTCCAAAGGCAATAATTCAACTACATCAAAACCCACAACTTGTTTTTTGTTAGCCACTTTTCGAAGTAATTTTAAAGCAGTATTCCAAGTTAAGCCTCCTGGTTCGGGAGTGCCTGTAGCCGGCATTAGAGATGAATCAAAAGCGTCTAAGTCGAAAGTGATATAAACTTGGTCAGACAGTTGGTCTATTGCTTGTTCCATCCAAGTATCATCCATCTGTATGTCATGCGCAAAAAAAGTACGTTTGTGATCAATAAAAGGCTTTTCTTCGATGGCCATGCTTCTAATGCCAACGGCTACATGTGATTCTATGTTGTTTAATTCCCTTACTCTAGACATGACTGACCCGTGGCTAAAGGGGTTGCCGTCAAGTGCCGGGTGAAGATCTGCATGGGCATCTATTTGCAAAACGGAGATATTTTTGAACGCATCGCTGTGTGCTTTGATTAAGGGGAAAGAAATGCTGTGTTCTCCGCCTAATGCTGCCACAAACTTACCTTTTTTTATGTATTCTGAAGTGGTAGAGTATACTTGATCGAACATGTCTTTAGAGGACTGGTAGGATTGAAACTCATGGGTAAAAATGCCTTTTTTATATGCTTCAAAGTCAGTTTCTATATCGTAAAGTTCAATGTATTGAGAGGCATCTAGTAAGGCTAGAGGCCCTTTATCCGTTCCATGCTGATAGGAAGTTGTTAGATCAAATGCAATAGGGTATATAACAATGTTTGCGTGTTCTTTTTTTGTATAATGGCCGTTTAAACCTAAGAAATTAATTTCTTTTTCTTTAGTAATATTTGTCATCTTCTACACCACCAAATATGTATAACTGCCTAAGGCATCTTTAAAACGTTTTTTTAATTTATCAGACTCTTCTCGAGTAAGGCGTCCGTTTTTCAATGACTTTTCAACAATCGTATTTAGTGACTTCGTTAAATCATTAGAAGGATACTGGAAGTATCCTAGCACTTCCTTGACAGTATCGCCATTAATTTGTGAGTTTATTTTCCAAGAGCCGTTTGCTTCTACATCGATGTGGATAACGTTAGTGTCGCCAAAGAGATTGTGGAGTCCTCCTAAAGCCTCTTGATAAGCTCCTACTAAGAATATCCCAATAAAGTAAGGGGATGAATTTAGCTCATGTAACGGGAGGTAATTCGCAGGTTTTTTCTGCTGGACAAATTGATGCACTTTCCCGTCACTATCGCAACTTAAGTCTACGATAATGGCCTTCCTTGTTGGCTGGGTATTTAACCGATGAATTGGCATAATGGGAAATAGTTGTTCTATAGCCCAAAAATCTGGAAGAGATTGAAATACGGAAAAATTGCAAAAATACAGATCGATAAGTCTTTCTTTAAGTTTTTCAATTTCCTCAGGAATGTAATTTAATTTTTTAGACTCTCTGTGGATTTTGTCAAGTAGGTGACTAAAGACTCTTTCTCCATACTCTCTTTCTTGTAGGGAAATTTCTCCTTGTAAAAATAGTTCTAACATCACTTCTTTTAAGTGAGAGGCAGTATGTAGTGCGCCAAGGCAATTTTTATGTGTGGTATTTTGAAATGTTTGAAAAAGGTCGTTGAGAGTTTTGTTGTCAGAAGGGGGTGGCTCAAGGTCGGATGCCTGTTTATATTTTGTAGATACGTCAATTACCTCTGTGATAAGAACAGACGAGTGGGCGATAATAGCCCTTCCTGATTCGCTAATAATTACTGGATGGGCAATGTCTTCTTCGTTGCAAGTATTGCCAATAGTATCAACTACATCGTGCGCATAGTCTTCTAAGGAGTAGTTCATAGAGCAGTCTGAGGAAGTTTGGGAGCCGTTGTAGTCTACAGCAAGTCCACCACCAATATCAAAAAAGCAAATAGAAGGACATATCTTTGCAAGTTCTACATAGACTCTTGAAGCTTCTCTTAAGACTTTTTTGAAAGGTAGGATAGAGGTTAGTTGAGAGCCAATATGGAAGTGCAAAAGTTTTATTAAATGATCTTTCTTTTTCCGCTTAAGTTCATTGACTATTCTGGTAACTTCTTGTATTTCCAGGCCAAATTTCGCAAATTCGCCAGAAGAGTCTGACCATCTTCCACTGCCTTTAGAAAAAGGTTTAATTCTAATGCCAATTTCAGGCTCTATTTTTAACTTTTCAGCAATGTCTAAAACTAAGTCGAGCTCATAAAACTGTTCAATAATAATAATAGGTCTTTTACCAATTTTCCTGGCTAAGATAGCAAGCTCGATGTATTCAATGTCTTTATAACCATTGCAAAGAAGCAGGGAGTCTTCATGGTAGTCTTTCAGACTTAAAACAGCTAACAGCTCTGGTTTACTACCAACTTCCAATCCAATTTTATATTTTTTTCCTGCTTTTCTAATAGAGTCGACAACTTTTTTTTGCTGGTTTACTTTAATCGGATAAGCGAGTTGGTAATAATTTTGGTAATTATTTTCTTGAATGGCCTTTTCAAAGGCTTGGTTCAGCCTTTCAACGCGATCTTTAATAATGCCGTCAAAGCGAAATAAAATAGGAGGTTCAATTTTCTTTTCGACTAGAGCCTTTGTTAAATCGTAAAGATTTATCTGAGAGCTTTCAGAGCTCGGCTTTACTATGATGTCGCCATCATTGCTAATAGAAAAATATTTATCTCCCCAGCCTTCAATCCAGTATAGCTGATTGTTGTGGCTAATATCCCAGTTTGGATTTTTGTTCATTTCTCAACTCTTTAAATTTTTCAGGATATATTTTTTAAAATATAAGAATAAAAATGAAGCTTAAGTTAATAAAAAAATGAAGTGTGGATAAAAAAATTTTTCTTTCTCCCTAATTTAAAGAGGAACCTAATAGGATGTAAATTTTTTTATTATGATTTTTTTAATAAAAAATACTTACCTTGAAAGAGTTACATTAATTGCTTTAAGTTGGGAAAAACAAATAGGCTTTTTTAAAATAAATGTTTGTCGAAGCTTTTTTTCTTACAAAAATCTACTTTTATTAAATAATCTCTAGCCAAAAAAATGGAAAAATGAGATTACGGAAACTTTGAGTTGTAAACTAATTATTTTAAATTATGAATAGACTTCTTGTAATTAAGTTTGGTGGATCCAGCGTTTGTGAACCTGAAAACTTTATTACTATTGCTGATATTATTGTACAAAGAAAAGAGTTGTATTCGCAGATTGTTGTAGTTGTAAGCGCGATGGGGGATACAACAGATAATTTACTCTCTTTAGCTAAAAAAGTGCATCCCAATCCTCCTACTAGAGAACAAGACATGTTGGTTTCAGTAGGGGAAAGGATAAGTATTTCTCTTCTTGCAATGGCATTATCCTTAAAAAATATTAAAGCTATCAGCTTTACGGGTTCACAATCAGGAATTATTACTTGTGACAACCACAGCAATGCTAAAATTATTGATGTGAAACCTCATAGGATAGAAGAGTATTTAAATAAGGGATATGTCGTGATTGTTGCAGGCTTTCAAGGTGTCTCGAGGAATAAGGAAATCACTACGCTAGGCAGGGGAGGTTCGGATACAAGCGCTGTTGCCCTAGCTGTTGCTCTAGGCTCTAAAAAGGTAGAGTTTTATAAAGATGTTGAAGGAATTTTTGACAAAGATCCTCATCAGCATAAAGAGGCCCAGCTTTTTAAGAGACTTACATTTGAACAAGCTCTGGATGTTGTGGAAAGAAATAGTCAGGTCTTGCATCCCAGATGTGTCCAACTTGCTATGCGAAACAATATTTCTCTTCAAATCTTGTCTTTTAAGACTCAGGAACTATCTAAAGACATTTCCGATTTAGGAACTATAATAAGTTCTTTCGGGGTAAGAGAGGATAAAAAACACTTTTATGAACAAGAGGTAATTTAAAAATGGGCTGGGGGAAGTACAATTAATGCAGATCGTAGTTGAAAATCCAAGAGTAAATGCAGGTTTTAACTCTACCTATAGCGACTCATTAAGTACATGTTATCGAGAAACAATTCAACAAATACTAAAAAAAGCACTTCCCAACAAACTTTTCTTTTCGACTGACATCTCATCGCAGATTATTCAGAAAAGACAAGCTTTTGTTCATGATTTCTTTCCTATGGTTAAATGGGATTTTCCAGAAAATAATGCAGGGTCGGTTTCTGTTGTTTTAATTTGTTCACACAGACTTAATGCAAGCAGTTTTTTTTATGACATGATCAGTCGCTTTTTAATCCCGCATAAAAGATTAAATCTGGACTTATTTTTTTCTGCGGATTTCCGATTGCCAGAAATATCTGACAGCCCTTTTACAGCGGCAGAGATTAGCTTTTCCATTCAAAGTCTTCAAGAGTTGGAGGAAATCAAAAAAAGCTATAGGTCTATTGAAACAGAAATTCGATTAGGGGTTGTTTCCAATTATCATGCAAGTCGAATTTTAGAATTTAAAGGGCTTTCTTTAGATGGCAAAACTGCAATGATCCAAGAAAAAATTGGATCATTAATTCAAAATCGCTCTAAAGAGTTTGACCGCAGCATTTTTACACAAATGCAGCACTTTCTAATAAATTGCCAAGAAGAATTCAAAAGTATAAGAGACTATCATCACATAAGTCGCATTATCTCAGTTTTACATACTCTTAGAAAGCTGTTAAACCAACAAATCACTGAGCAGCCCAATCAAAGGCATTTAATTGTTAAATTTCTAAAAACAAAAATAAGAGCAAAAACTGCAGAAAAATTTGTTTTAGGAATTATGGTTGGTTTAAATTTTTTAAGAAAAAGAGAAGTTTTTGAAAAAACTCATCTAGTCAGAGCTATTAAAGATTTTTTACCTAATATCAAAGCAATTGACGATTCCTTTTTTTTAGATAGAAACCGAGAGAATTCCATACAGTCAGTTTATTTAGAAATCGAAAAGAAAGATGGACAAGACTTCAGCTATGAAGAAGTGAAACTGCTTAGAAAAAATCTCCCTGAGCACTTAAAAGGTTATATTGAACACTTGATGCATCCGGTATTTATGCCGAGAAATGAAGAAGAAGTTTTAAAAAATATTATGGTTCTTTCTAAGCAGCTCAAGTATGTTAATGATATTCCCCAAGTAATTATTAATTTTGAAGAGCAGAAAGAAGAAGAGTTATCTTATACAGTTATTTTACTACGGGTTTTAAATAAAAAAAGTAAACCTTTATATGACCTCTTACCTATGAATGGTGAAATTAAATTTATTTCCGAAAGAGTAAAAAAAGTTGGAGTGATAAGAAAAAAATATTACAAGGAAGCCAATGTTTTTAAAGCTTTAGTCAACAAATCGAAGTATTATCGATCCAATCTAACTTTAGATATTCAAAGGGCAAGGCAAGATATTGCGCTAACTATCCAACAAATATTTGGAGAGATAAGGGACTACAATGGCGGGATGATTTTAAAGCAAAATGAGACATTTAATAACCTTAAAATTCATATAGGTAAACTCAGTCTTCAAAATGAACTATTTTTAGAAAAGTTTTTCTTCTCACTTTCTCCTGTAGAAATGAGGAGTCTTTTAAAGCCCGCACCTTTAAAAAACTTATTTTTTCTTTTTTTACACTGTTTAAAAAAACAAAAAAATAACGAAAGAAATGGAGTAGTTGTTAAAATTCATGAAGAGGCGGTCTATATTGCTATGCCATCACAAAGCATTATGAAAAACAAGTCTCTTACAGCTGCTATGGAATCATTAAAAATTGATTCTTATAGATTGGTGTCCAGTAAATTTGATCCTTTAGAAGTTCCTTTGCAAGGATACATTTTCTTTTCAAATAATCATGCTGAAAAGAAAAGGTTTGTACAAACATTGCAACAGTCTCTTGACTTTTGATAGAAGCATCAGAAAATATAAGGATGTTTCAAACGAAAAAGAAAATTTCATGGCTAAAAAAAATATTCTTGTAGCCCCTTCCATTTTATCTGCAGATTTTGGCCATCTTGCTGAAGAATCAAAAAAATTGGAAGAGGCTGGTGCAGATATGATTCATATTGATATAATGGATGGTCATTTTGTTCCAAACCTGACCTTAGGCCCTAAAGCAGTTGCTGCGATTAATAAAGCTACAAAGCTATTTCTGGACGTTCATATTATGGTTTATCAGCCATTTGAATATGTAGAAAGGCTTGTTGAATCTGGCGCTGATAGAATAACGTTTCATTTTGAAGCAACAGAGGATGTAGAGGATACTCTCAATTTTATTCGTAAATGCAACTGTGAGGCTGGACTTGCTTTTCGACCTGAAACAAGTCGTGAATTTATTCCAAAGTATTTAGACAAATGCGATTTGATTCTCCTAATGACGGTATCACCGGGGTTTGGAGGTCAAAAATTTATGCATGACGTGTTAGAAAAGGTTAAATTTACAAGAGACTGGATCGATAGCAAAAACATTCGTAAACATGGCAAGGTAGGTTCAAATTCTATACCTCCTTTTGATATTCAAGTTGACGGGGGGGTTAATTTAGAAACAGCAAAGCTCTCCATTGAGGCTGGTGCTAATGTATTAGTTGCTGGAACTTACCTTTTTCAACAACCAGACATGTCCTTAGCTATTAAACATCTAAAAGAAGTAAAGATATGAAAAAAGTTGTTGTAATTGGCGGTGGAACAGGAAATTTTGTCGTTTTAAGAGGGCTTAAAAAATATGAAGTGGATCTTACAGCAATAGTTTCCATGGCAGATGATGGGGGAAGTACGGGGATACTGCGTGATGATTTAGGGGTATTGCCGCCGGGAGATGTGAGGCAATGTTTAGTTGCGTTGTCTGATTCAAGCAGGCTTATGCGTAGTTTAATGAACTACCGCTTTAAGAATGGTAACCTAGGAGGACACAGTTTCGGCAACCTTCTTCTTTCAGCTCTGGAAAAAGTAACGGGAAGTTTTGAAAAAGCGGTCGAAGAGGCTGCTCGTATTTTATATATAAAAGGCAAGGTCATCCCGGTTACAGTCCATCAAACTCGCTTAAAGATGATTCTTAATAACCGGAAAATCCTAGAAGGAGAAAGAGAAATCTATCTTTCCCAGGAAATTGATCGTGGGTATAAAAGCATATATCTAGAGCCCTATCCAAAAGTTAACCCTAGAGTAATTACCGAAATAAAAAACTCTGATGTAATAGTTATTGGGCCAGGAGGATTGCATACTTCTTTGATTCCAAATCTTCTAGTACAAGGAGTAAGTAAAGCTCTGCAAGAGACACAGGCAAAAAAGGTTTTCATTGTTAACCTAATGAATAGAAAAGGGCAGACAACTGGCTATAAAGTCAGCGACTATTTAAAAGAAATAGCACAGTTTAGCCATCCTAACATTTTTGATTACATCATTGTAAATACCAAAAAACCACCTGATGATCTTATTAAAGCATACTCTGATGAAGGAGATCTCGTGGAAAATGACTTAGAGGATCCAAGGATTATTTTTGCTGATGTTATAGGAGATGCTGTAGAACAGCCAAAAGGTGATTTTCTTATTAAAAGGAATCTTATTCGCCACGACTCAAAAAAACTTGCAAATGAGATTATGAAAATTGTTAATTATCTTTGATTTAGATGACACACTAGTCGACACAAGCGGAACTTTAACGCCAAGTCAGCTTAAATGCTCTTTGGAAGCCATGATTGAAGAAGGGCTGTTGATTAAAAATTTTAATGATGCCTTGCTGTATCTTTATAAAATAGACAAGCATGCTGGCAGCGCAAAAGAAACTATAAAATTTTTTTTAAAATCTTATTGCGATGACATAAGTTTTTTTGAAACTGGTATTAATAAAATTTATCATGATTTACCGGAGGATTTCAATATTCTCCCTTTGCCTGATGCAAAAAATATTCTTGAAACTTTAAGAAAACAACATCATTTAGCCATAGTTTCCAGCGGTAAGGAAAAATTTCAATTTTTAAAATTGAAAAAAGCTGGAATTGAACCCTCCATTTTTACTAAAATAGTTGTCACACCGAATGCTGAAAAAAAACCACACTATAAAAATCTTTTAGAGGAATTTAAAATAAACTCTAATCAGTCGCTGGTGTGTGGGGATAAGGTGTTAGTTGATCTTTTACCTGCTAAAGAGCTGGGTATACATACTGTGCACATGCTGTGGGGCAGGGGGAAGAATCAGACTACTGGCAAACAATGGGCTGATTATACTATTAATGAGTTGCCGGAAATTTTAAAAATTATTGAGGAATTATGACAACAACCAATCAGATCACTCCTGGGATGACTCTCGATATGGACGGAAAGATTTATCGAGTTGAATCAAGTGTGAAGGTCTCAGTGCCTAAAGGTTCTCCTATCATTAAGGCGAAATTAAGAGATTTGCTCACAGATCAGATGATTGAAAAGAATTTTAAATTAAATCAACCGATAGTAGAAATTTCTTTAGAAGAACACCAGTTAGAGTTTCTATATCCTGAAAAGAAAAGTTTTTTGTTTTTAGACATTGCTAATTTGGAACAAATCCTGGTGCCTGGCGATATTTTGGGTGATAAAATCAATTACTTAAAAGAAGGTATTGCGGTAAAGGCGGTTCTCTATAAGGATAAAATCTTTTCCTTAGAGCTTCCTCAATTTCTTGAGCTGATGGTAATAAAAACAGAGTCAACAGAAGAAGCTATGGCTGTATCTAGCTCAACTAAAAAAGCTACTTTAGAAACTGGGGCAAATGTGGATGTGCCACTTTTCATTGAAACAGGTGATGTAATCAAAGTGGACACCCAGTCAAACGAATACATTCAAAGAGTTTAATTAAAGGGGAGGAATTCGTGAAAATAGACGATATTCAAAGAATAATGAAGCTTCTTGAGGAAAGTAAACTCGAGAAGATGGTTATTAAACATGAGGATTTCGAGCTGCACTTAGAAAAACCTTCTAATAATGCGCAGCCGGCAACAATTGTTCAGCCACAAATTCAACATGAACCTCAACAACCTGCTGCTTTGCCAAATCAAAGTGCTGCTGCAGTGCAGGAGATTAAAGGTTCTATGGTTGAGTCTCCTATGGTAGGTACATTTTATGACTCACCAGGACCTGACCAGGCTGCTTTTGTAAAAGTAGGTGATAAGGTATCAGAAGATACAGTTGTCTGCATTGTTGAAGCAATGAAAGTCATGAATGAGGTAAAAGCAGGCATTAGTGGTGTTGTTCAAGAGATTTTAGTGGATAACGCAGAGCCTGTTGAATATGGAACTCCTCTTTTTAGAGTCACTTAAAGTGTTGTTGTTATGAAGAAAGTACTAATAGCTAATCGCGGTGAGATCGCTGTCCGAATTATTAGAGCCTGTCATGACCTTGGTTTGCAGACTGTTGCTGTTTATTCAGAAGCAGATGCAGAGTCCTTGCATGTTCTCTTGGCAGATGAGGCAATATGTATTGGAGCTCCTCAAGCTGCTAAGTCATATTTAAAAATTCCTAACATCATTTCAGCTTGTGAAATTACAGACGCAGATGCAATACACCCAGGCTATGGCTTCTTAAGTGAGAATGCTAATTTTGCCTCTATATGCGAAAGTTCTGGGCTTGTTTTTATCGGGCCAGACTCTAAGACTATTTCTTCATTGGGAGATAAAGCGAATGCAAAAGCCTTAGCTAAAAGTGCAAAATGTCCTGTCATCCCTGGTTCAGACGGTATTGTAGCTGATGTTAACGAAGGTTTGAAAGAAGCTATTAAAATTGGCTTCCCTATTTTTATCAAAGCCTCAGCAGGTGGTGGCGGAAAAGGGATTAGAATTGCTGTAAATGAAGAAGACTTTGTGAAGAAATTCTCTGCTGCTAAACAGGAAGCAGAAGCCAGTTTTGGTAATCCCGATATTTACATAGAAAAGATGATCGTGAATCCTCGACATATTGAGATTCAAGTCATCGGTGATAAACATGGTAATTATGTTCACTTAGGTGAAAGGGATTGCACCATTCAAAGAAGAAGACAAAAGTTAATAGAAGAAAGTCCAAGTCCTGTTCTGTCTCCGGCAATCCGGAAGAAAATGGGACAAGCTGCCATTAATATTGTTAAGGCTGCTAAGTATCACTCTGCTGGAACTGTGGAGTTCTTGTTAGACGACAAGAAGAACTTTTACTTTATGGAAGTTAACACTCGTATCCAAGTAGAGCATACTGTCTCTGAAGAACTAACAGGTGTTGATTTAGTAAGAGAGCAGATTCGTGTGGCAATGGGAGAGAAACTTTCTTTTAGGCAAAAAGATATACATTTTGACAGTCATGTCATTCAATGCAGAATTAATGCAGAAAATCCTAAGAATAACTTTTCACCATCACCCGGTAAGCTGAAATATTATATTCCTCCGGGAGGCCCTCATGTTAGAATCGATTCTGCATGTTATAACGGCTGCATGGTTTCTCCTTATTATGATTCGATGATTGCCAAGCTCATAGTAAAAGGTAAAGATCGTAAGGATGCTATAGCTAAACTTAAACGGGCTCTTCGCGAGTTTCATATTATGGGGGTAGATTCAACTATTCCTTTCCATCGTTATATGCTAGAAAATGAAAGATTCTTAAAAAATGATTATTGTTTGGATTTTATAGATTCGCTTACGGAACAAGGATGCACCTTTACTCTTGATGATGAATAATCTTGAGCTATTATATTCTTCCCAAGAAATTGAACAAGCAATTAGTCAAATAGCTGCTACTTTAAACGATACCTATAAAGATAAAGACCCTATTATTGTAGGCGTATTAAAGGGCTCTCTTTGCTTTGTTTCTGATCTTATTAGAAAACTTTCGTTTCCTTTTACTTTAGAATTTATCAGAGCCAAAAGTTATGGTCTTAGGGGAGATAAGCCACAAGAAGTGACCATTGAAGGAATTGATTTCGATATATCTCATAAAGATATAATTGTAGTTGATGATATATTTGATCGTGGAGAGACTTTGCATAAAATTTTAGATGAGCTAAATAAACATCATCCAGCTTCCATAAAAAGTGTTCTGCTTCTTCGCAAAAAATCAAAAAAAATGATTTCCCTTGAACCCGACTATACGCTGCTTGATATAGAAGATAAGTTTGTTATAGGTTATGGACTTGATTACAAAGAACACTATCGAGGTCTAGACGGTATTTATGCTTTCAAAAGCATTCCTTAAACCATCTTTTTGCGAGTTTTTTTACGAGAGCCAATCTTTCCTTTTTTTCTGCCGTAAGCAATCTCATGTAAGTTTTCTACAGACATGAATGCTTGAGGATCTTCCCGTAAGACAATTTCTTTCAGTTCTGCCAGGTCAAGTCTTTCAACGATGACTAGTAATAGGTCTCTGTCTTCTCCGGAAAAACCTCCTTTTCCTTTGATAACAGTTAGACCTAAGCCTAATTCATGCATAATGATTTTACTGATTTTATCAGGTATAGAAGAAAGTATCATGACTGATTTCATTTCATCTAACCCTGCAATGACCATATCCATCATTTTGACAGCTACAATGTAAGTCATCAAAGATTGAAGGGCAATATGCCAGTCTTTAAAGATCAGTCCATAAGCTGCAAAAATGAAAATGTTAATAAACAAGACAACTTGTCCAACAGTGAAGCCTTTCTTGCGGTTAATAAGAATGGCTAAAATCTCTGTTCCATCTGTACAGCCGCCATTTCTAATAATTAAGCCTACTCCTGCTCCTAAAATAGCGCCTCCAAAAACAATTACTTCTAGCATGTCGGCGTCAAAAGGAGGGACTCGTTCTAAAAGGCCCAGGAAAACGGCAAAGATTACAACTGCAAATAGCATTTGAATGACAAAAGACTTTCTGATGGATCGATAGGCCAGGTAAATAAATGGAATGTTAAAAATAACTAGAAAGAAAGGAAGCATGGAGCTGCCAAATAATCTAGCGCAGATCAGTGATATACCAATTACTCCGCCGTCAATCAACTTATTAGGGTATAAGAAAACCTGAATGGATAAAGCTGCTAAAAAAGCACCTACAGTCATCCATGCCACATTGATGAAGTATTGCTTGTAAGATTTAGGGGAAGCGATACTTTTTACCATGGCGAAAATCTCTAAGTGTTTAAGAAAAATGACCGCCTGACAGTGCAGGCGGCTATTCGCGGGAGACGAGACTCGAACTCGCAACTTCCGGCGTGACAGGCCG
>PFAC01000060.1:13516-20692 GCA_002773835.1 Chlamydiae bacterium CG10_big_fil_rev_8_21_14_0_10_35_9
AAGAGATGACTAATCTATCCTATAAAGGGAATTATTCACAAGGTTTTTTAGTTTATGTTTTTAGAAATTATGAATATTTTTCCTTGCACGGTTTTTTTAGTAAAAAAAATTGATTTTTTAAAAAATATTTTATCCGAATACTGTAATACTTAATTGATGAATGTTTATAGTAAAGGTTTTTTAAAATTGGTGTTGTCTAATGAAAAAGATTTATCTTTTCCTTATTATTGTTTTAACTGCCTGTCGTCCTTCCACGAGTGAAGATTTTCAGTCTGAAGGAAAAGCTTGGATGAAATCTTGTCTCAAAGAGTTAAAGGAAATTAAGACTTTGGATGACTTAAACAAGAAGCAAGCTTTTATACAAAAAAAATATAATCAGCTTGCAGAGCTTATCTTGTTAGCAAATTTAAAGGAGCCTCAGCAAGAATTAGACTTAATTGAGAATATGGAAAGCAAAGAACTTCATTCCGAGCTAATGAGAATTTATCTCATTCCTGGTGCAAAAGAAGTCATTGCCAGCATTCAGCTTGAGACTCTTAAAAAATTAAATGGTATCGACAGGCGGGTTGAATAAGTGATTGTCGAAGTACTCAGAAAATTTTTCTCGATGTTCGTTTAAAAGCTTTTCATGTGTTAGTTCATTTACATAGATAGGAACAACTGTTATGAAGCCTTCACTCAATAGAAGGACGTCACTTTCTGGGTGTTCTTCAAACTCATGCCATTTCCCTCCAAGCCAGTAGTAATAATGACTGCCGGTAGGGTGTTTTCGTTGATCAGGATTTTCAGCCCAATATCCTTTGCCTTGTCTTGCAAGCCTGAGCCCTTTGATTTTATCTAGGTCTCCTGGGGGAAAGTTTACATTGATTAAAGAACCTTGAGGAATACCACTTTGCAAGAAGTACTTAAGAATTTGCGGTATAAATTTTGAACATACTTCATAATTTGGAAGCTCGTAGTCATAGCAGGAAAATGCTATGCCTGGAACGTCTTTATGTACTCCTTCAATAACTCCACCGACTGTTCCACTATACAAGATATTTCTTCCTGCATTAGAACCTCGGTTAATGCCAGATAGGACAATGTCAGGTTTTTGTTTCAAAAGGACATTGAAGCCAAGTTTCATGCAATCAGTAGGGGTTCCATTAATAGCCCATGCTTTAGCGCTTCCATCCCAAGGTATTTCATGAATTTTCAATGGTTTATTTAAGGACTGTCCTAGACCTGAGCCAGATTTTTCCGATGTGGGAGCAATAATGGAAACCTCCCCAAAATCTTTAATCGACTCGTATAAAGATCGCAGGCCAGGTGCATAAATCCCGTCATCGTTAGTAAGTAAAATTCTAGGTTTTTTATTCATAAGCTCCTTTTAATTTGTGCTAGAGTTAATTTTCAAGATTCAATTTTTGCAACTCATATTTTTTAGTTATCTTTGATACTGAAATAATAGAAAGAGAGCTTATTGCAAACCCTACAATCATAGAAGGGAACTCAATTTTCATTACAGTACCTAAGTAAGGGCCTATTGCAGCTATTGTTCCTCCCGTAAGGATTCCTGCAAAAGCACCGAATCTATTTATTTTTTTAGAATATAAAGATATTAAAAGTAAGGGGCCAAATGAAGTGCCAAGTCCTGTCCAAGCGTAAAGTACTAACTTATAGATTGTAGTGACTTTAAATAAAGCTACAATAAAGGCTATGCAAGAAATGAACAGAACGCTAAACCTTGAAACCCAAAGAAGCTCTTTGGGCTTAGCTTTTTTTCTAAAAAGCCTTTTATAAAAGTCTTCACAAAGACTGGATGCAACCACAAGAATTTGCGCAGCCATTACATTAGTAGTAGCAGCTAAAATAGCACAAAGAACAAGTCCTGCAAAAAAAGGATGTAGATTTTGCTGCACTACATTCAAGATTAAGAGCTCAGGGTTCTCAAGTCCATTGGGGAATAGAGCTATTCCAATCAAGCCTATTAATGTGGCACCTGTAAGTGCAAGTATTTGCCAGGAAATACCTAAGTACTTAGATTTACTCATATCCTGCACATTTTTTATGCCCATAAATTTGGTGATAATATGAGGCTGACCTAAATAGCCTAACCCCCATCCTGCTGTTAATATAAACGCCTGATAGAGTGTGTTGGGTTTAAAGTCAGGTAGAAGGGAAAGGGATAAGTTTTGAGCCTTTGCTGCCGTGGCAATTGGTGTGAAGCCATCTAATTGAAATAATAAGTAGACAGGAATGACAAGGATAACGCCCAACAGAAAAAATCCTTGGAAAAGATCAATCCAGGCAACTGTTGTGTAGCCTCCTAGAAATACATACAACATCACAATAAAAAGACCTATAGATATGCCAATGGCATAATGCACACCAAAAAGAGACTCGACTAAAAATCCCATTCCCACAAGACCAGCACAAATGTATATGGTAAAAAATAATAAAGTCATCAACCCCGACACAAGCCTGATAGAAGAAGATCTGTCAGCAAAACGGTTTTCAAAATAAGCGTTGAGAGTAAGACTGTTAGTCTGTTCAGTTGCTATGCGGACCTTTGGTGCAATAAATTGCCAGTTTAAGTACATAAACAAGGTGAGGCCTATTCCTGCCCAAATATTAAAACCACCTAGTAGAAAGATTTGAGCTGGATAAGCAAGAAAAAGCCAGCTGCTCATATCACTTGCATGAGCAGATAAAGCTGTAAGCCAAAAATTTAACTTTCTGTCTCCTAAGATAAAATCTTTATCAGACTTTTGTTTTTTATAAGATAAAAAGACAATGAGGAGAACTACAGCAAAATAGAGAGTAAAAGTAATAATTTCAAGATAGTTCATATGTTTACTTAGATTATAGTCTAAATGAGAAATTTAAAAAACCTTTAAGGGGTTAGAGCTTTGTTTGATCCGTACAATAGTCCTGCTCTTGCTAAATTTTCCTTTGCATGAGGGAATACATCTTCTATTTCATTTAAAAGCTTAGCTGTTTGTTTTCGCATAGAGTTTTGACCCACTGGACACTGACAACTAATTCTTAAAAAATGATGCATTTTTGCAAAGCTGACAATATCCTCTTCTTTTACAAAAATTAAAGGTCTTATTATGGTCACACCATAATCTTTCATGCCAATTTTTGCTAAATTCCCGGCAAACTCACCTTTATGTAAAAGGTTCATCATTAATGTTTGAATGCTATCATCTCTATGATGGCCAAAAGCAACCGTGCTAGCTCCTAGTTCTTTAGCTGTGTCAAAAAGAATTTTTCTTCTTTTTCTAGAACATGAGTAGCATTCTAAATCTTCAAGATTTTGCTTGCTTTCTTTAATAACCAAGGAAACTTCCAGTCTGTTGCAAATAGCTTTCAAGAAATTTTGATCAATACCTGCCCCACAAGTATAAGCACCAGAGACATGAATAGCGTGTAAGTTAAATTTTGGAAAACCTCTCCCGTTAATAGCATGTAAAAGAAATAAAAGGGTAAGGCTGTCTTTTCCTCCACTTAAGGCAACAGCCAAATTTTCTACATCTTTAAGCATTTCAAACTCATAAAGGGCTTTTCTTAGGCTGCTTTCTAATTTTTTGCCAAGAGATGTAAAAGGGGGTTTTGCTATGGGTACTTGAATAGTCATGTTATCTAATTAGTTGTGGGTAGACATTTTGTCATAAGATCTATTATCCTTTTTAGAAAAAAATAATGTTTTAACAAATGAAGAAAAAAATAGGTAGAAACGATCCTTGTCCTTGCGGCTCTGGTAAAAAGTTTAAAAAATGTTGTGAGAGTTCGATGATCGGCAAGAAATATAAAGCTCACAAAATCGAATCTCAGGATCGGACAAGCTCAAAGATAGCCGGCCTTACATCGCTTTTTCAAGCTCCTATTGTTCCTAATAAAGAGCCTGCTAAAGAAGAAACCACAGAAACAACTGAAGAAGAAGAGAATAATTCAGATAAAAAATCTGAAAATAACGGAGAAGTTTCTTAAAATTTCTTGTAGGTAAAACACGATCTTTGTTATACCTTTCATTCTTTCCAATGCTGGAGTAGCTCAATTGGTAGAGCGCCCGACTTGTAATCGGACGGTTGAGGGTTCAAGTCCTTTCTCCAGCATCCCTTTTTCAGGGAGTGTGGCTGAGTGGCCAATAGCAACAGACTGTAAATCTGTCGTCTTCGGACTACGGGGGTTCGAATCCCTCCGCTCCCAATTATCTATGAAAATCTTTTATGAAATCTTATGACTAACACTCGTAAATTATAATAATTAAGTTACTTGCATTTTAAAAGCAACGAAGTGGCACATTTATGGCACAACAAAAAATAAATATATGTTAAATCTCAATGCAAATATTGCTGTAGGATACTTCTACAAAGCAAAAATGGTTAGGACGTGGCTGTTTTGCTCTGAAAAATTTATGAACTACTTGCAAAGCTAGACTAAAAGGTAGCTTTAAGCAAGCTACCTTTAATTTTTTCGACTTTACATTGAAAGGTATGTAAATAGTTAAAAAATCATCTAGGTCTTAAATCACGATAAATATGTCTGCCTAGAATAATCATCACTCCAATGCTTGCTGCTGTAATGACATTTTGAAGAATAAGAGGCCTTTCGTGAATAGGCCTTTTATCTCCCCATAAATCCAATATTTTGTCATTAGCTCGATAAATAAAGTTTTCTACTGTTATATAAATCTTATAAGCTTCTCTATACAATATGAATTCTTTACTTCTTTTATGATTCATATATTGATGAATTGTATTTACCCTATCTATAATTTCTCTTTTTAAATTTTCATCAATGTTAGGTAATTCACTGTATTTTTTTAGAACGAATCTTTTGAATGATTCATCTAATTCTTTAAAATCGTCAGGTGTAATAGAAACCCTTTGTGAATTTACAAAAGCTGGACTAACCATTATTTCCCCTATTAAAAATGTTATTTAATCTATTTTTTGCAGCCATGTATTGATCATGAGTAATTTCTTCATTTTGTAATTTTTGAAATAGGTCGTTTTCTAATTCATGTAGTGTTATTAAACAAGGTGCTTCTATGCTATTTCTAAAAGCTTCAAGTCCTTCTCTTACGACATCTAAGATGGATTCATTTAAAATTTCATTTAATTTGTCATAAACTTTTTTATGATAAGAATGATCAAAGGTTAAACTTTCTAATGTTAATGGCTGTATTCTCAAAGGATGGGTTCTATTATTTATTATTCCCATTAATGTACAATTTCTTAAATATGCTGCAATACATCGACCTTCAAAAACAGTACCATCAGGATGACCAGTAGGTGTGGTATCAGGAGCTTTCATGGGATAATTAATTAAATCTAAAGTAAGTGGACATAATAATTCTGCAAGTCTGTCATCTTCCTTTATAAAATCTTGATATTGATCATAAACATTATCCTTAATAGCGCTTGTTTTCCATCTTTCAAAATCTAAAGAAGCAAATACATTAGATTCTATTTTATCTTTACTTGTTTTTATTCCTAAAGCAGCACCTCCAAATATTCCAATACCTATAGCTGTTGTAGTTACTGGTGAAGATAATCCTAACATTATAGATACTCCATATGCAGCTCCCCCGCCAACGCTTGATAAAATTAATGTTCTTGGAGCGTATTCTTGTAATAGTTCCATTCCATTCATAGGATGCTCTTTAAGATATTCTTGTATTGATTTACTAGTATCAATCATTTTCTCCATTTCCTTACGCTGTTCATCTGTAAGAGGTCTTGGAATTTCTCTAGCTTGTATGGGATTATTTACTGGTGCTTGATTTTCTTCTGGATCTATTAAATTTGCTGCACTTCTAAGAATACTTCCAATCGCTGATGTCATTGTTTTCTCCAAGTAAAATTTTTAAGATCGACATACTAAAGATTTTAGTTTGAAAAACACAACTACAGAAATTATTTTAATTTTCGAAATTATTTTCCTTTTTCAAATAAGAAAAATGGCACACTCTTGGCACACTTCTAAATGAAAAACTTAGAAAAGCTTCGATTTTCTTTGATAATCTAATGAATTCTAACATTCTTATAATTAATAAATTGTGTATCAATACAGTATTTCATTAAAAAGTGACTGTAAATCTGTCGTCTTCGGACTACGGGGGTTCGAATCCCTCCGCTTTCGTAAAGATCAACAAACAAAAAAACTAGAAGCTTTCAAGATTATTTCAAATAAGCTTCTTGAGAAAGATAACAAGTTTTGATTCCTCGACGACTATTTTTAATTGAATATTATTTTATCTAAATGATAGAAGATGCCCTCCTAAAAATTAGTAACTAAAATTTAAAGGAGTAAAAGCTAATGATATCATTGTTTAGAGTAGCGGGAAGCCCTGCATCAAGAGTTTGTTGTAATTTCCACCCAATAGCAAGAAGTATACCTAGCCACATTCGTCCTACAGGTTCGTATTTATTAAATCGAGGCAGTTGGAGCGCTCAAAGAAGAAGTTTCTTTAGAGTTGTTTATGAGTATGAAAAAGGCGTAACTTTTACTCTTGGAAAATTATCATCTGTCAAAGACCCTGGGATTCGCATTAAGCTTCCTTTGGTACAGTGGATGTGGAAAGCTGATCTTCGAACAAGTTTAGAAGATTTGCACCGTCAAGAAGTCATCACTCGTGATAATGTGACTATTAAAGTAGATGGAGTCGTCCAGTTTAAAATTGTCGATCCTAAAAAAGCGATATGCAATGTTGAAGGAGTGGGTGACTGGTCGAAAGGTGACGGTAATAATTTTTACCGAAAAGGAGTAGAAACAGTAATTAAGGAACTTGCGCAGTTGAAGATTAGGGAGGAGCTATCTCATTGTGATATCAATGAAATCCTTCACAATAGAGAGAAATTAAGTCAGCAATTGCTAGAAGGAACACAGGAACTTACTGGTGACTGGGGTGTAGAACTTCAATCTATACGAATCAAAGACATTATTTTTGATGAATCAATGACTAGAGCCATGGCAAAAAGAGCAGAAGCTGAAAGGACAGCTGAAGCAAAAAAGATTAATGCTAAAGCTGATATTGAAACAGCAGAGATATATGAAAAGGCTTCAGAAAAATATGAGAAAAATCCTACAGCGATGCGTTTACGCGAACTAGAAGCACTTGTTAGAATGGCAGGGGAAAAATCTAATTCGACAATCTTAATTCCTACTCAAGTATTAGATGTAATT
>PFAC01000060.1:20703-23599 GCA_002773835.1 Chlamydiae bacterium CG10_big_fil_rev_8_21_14_0_10_35_9
AAAATAAGAAACGACTTCCTCACCCAAACTACGCTCGTATTTATACCTGATTTGAGGTGAGTTTGCTAATCCTAGATTAAAAATCAAATAGTTTGTTCAATTTAACCTTCATTGCTTGGGCAATCTTGTTTATAGTTTGAAGCGGAGGATTAGATTCGCCTCTTTCGATTCTGCCAAGAGTGGATACATGGATTCTGGACTTTTCAGAAACTTCTTCTTGTGTTAGTTTATTCTTACGTCTAAAAACTCTTATTCGTTTTCCAACTTTTCTAGAAATTACATAGCGTTTCATGCTGTCTTTAACATATGCGAACCGCCTTTGATTTCCCAGAGCGTGTCATGCTATATTTAGCTTCAACTTAGTGCTTGATTTCTTCTTAGAGGGAGAGCTAAACTTCTAATAAGAGGGCAACAAAATTATGAAAAAAGTTGGTTATGGGGTTTTTTTGTTAGCAGGACTATGGATGTGGATTGCAGAAATAATAGCTTTTACTAGATGGTGGGACTTAGCTGGAACATTAATAGCTATATTTGTACCACCTGTCGCAGTAGCTCTTCCGTTCGTTTACTGGGTAAAAGAGGGTGTTTTTCCTCTAATGTACTTTATCGTCTGGGGACTAGGTATCGGAGGCGTGTTTTTAGCAAGTCAAAGCCCCGATTTTTAATATCAAATTGGAATGAATACAGAACCAGATAAAATAAAAAATAGATGGGCTATAGCAGGCATAATTTTTGCCGTTCTTTCTGTGTTTTTTGCATTCATTGGTATAATCCCTCTTTCTTCAGTGGTAATAAATGTTATTGCGATTTACAAAGCAGGGTCTTTACAAGGCAGGGGTAAATGGTTGGGGGTTGTTGGTTTAGTTATTTCATTAATTTACACATTAATTTATATGGAGCATTATGGACATATTTGGATACCATAAATGAAGAGAGATAAATTAGTTAGGAACATTTGGCTAATTTCAGTTGCTATATTCTTCTTTTTAATTCTAGCCTGGAATTTATTTTTCAGAAAAGGCAGTAACAGCCTGCCTCGATGGTTGAGTGTCCTTTATCTTGGAAGCATAATTGTTGGAACAATTTCATTTTTGCTTTGGTTACCCACCTTAATTAGAAAGCTTTTTATTTTTCTTAAATCTAAATCGAAATTGTGGAAAATCTTAAAGGTTTTAGTCATCTCATTATCTATCCTTTTTATGTCTTTTATTTTCCTATCAATATTTGTAGTTAAATCCAGTCATATGGAAGGGGATTTAATGTCACCAACGATTAGGAATGGCGAATACTTTTTAGAAAACAGGCTCGCATATAGATACAGCAATCCAGGGGTGGGCGATGTGGTTGTTTATAAGGATTCAGCAGAAGACGAGGAATACATAGCCCGATATATAGCTCGTGTTGTTGCTGTCCCTGGAGATTCTGTATCAATTTCGAAAAATAATATTAAAGTAAATGAACAGGTGGTCGACAGTTTTAGTAAACTTTCAGCTCGTTTCAATCCTGGAGACCTAGACTTTATCCTAGGAAGTGACGAGTACTTTTTGCTCACTGATGCCAAACTAAATCAAGATTCTTCTAAGCTCTGGTTTCCAGCTAAGAGGCATGATTTTATAAGTAAAATATGGTTTATATATTGGCAGCCTTGTAATGCTAGGCTTGTTCGATAATTGATACTGTAAAGTACTTAAGGGGAAAATGTATATAAAGGTAACGACCCTTCAGCCTTAAAGTACTTCTTGTTAATATAGTTTTGTCATTGTCAAGCCCCTGTCAAGTGCTATCAAGTTTCTGTATATAGGCAATAACTACTAGGCACGATATATTTTGAGAAATTGAACTACTACTACCCCCACTACCAAAAATTGAAAAGCGTCGTATTGACATGAACATAAATACCCTTTATTAATTAGTCATAAGCCTCGAGATAATCCATTTATCTCAGTGCCACATAATCCTATTTAGGGATTGATAAAACTAGGCACGGTTTTCAGGATTTCGCTTTGTGCGAACCTGTTTATCGCCTAGTTTTTTTATGGCGGTCAATCCTAAATATGGAGAAAAACATTTTAGAAATAAAGGACATTTCAATAGCAGCATACCTCTATGCCTCAGAGCAAGTCGTTTTGGCTGGTAAAAGAAGACTTCAAAACGGCGACACAATCTTTCAATTCACCCCAGCCGATAAGGGCGAAGAATTAATTTCTTCCTATTGGAATCTCACTGCTTTGCCAATTCAACCAAAGAAATTATTTAGTTGTTTAAGAGACATAAAAGACATGATTTTCAAAGAATAACAAATATGGAATCTATAGGAGAGGAAATTAAAAAAAGACAAAACAGTAACAGTTCTATAGTTAACAGTAATAAAAAATATATTACTACAGTTAACAGTAATAGTGATTTATCTCTTGAGGAAGAAATTACTAGTGTATTTGAGAGGCATGGTGTCAAACCCGAAGGCGTAGCAAAAATGCTCGCAGAGGGTTTAGATGATACTAAAAGTGAAAGATATTATCTGCTCCTAGCAAAAGAAAATAACATGCCAAAACTTCTTGAGGCTCTTCACATAACAAAGCAGGCGAAACAAGAAAGTAAATTAAGAATTTCAATGGCAGTTTATTTTCTTGGCATTCTGAAGAATTGGGGATTCAAAACAAAGTTTAAGAAATAACCATGAATTTCTCTTACAAATTGATTAAAAATGGAAAGCTTGTTAATAAGTGCCGAACTCACTCAATCAGGCGATTTACAAAAAATCTACGCACGATTAGATGGAGAAAATCGGTTTTGAAAGTATATCTTAAGGTCAATTATGGAAAGGGATTTATTAATGAAGGCTTATATGAAAATCAGAAGGATTTATGGGCGGCATTTAATGCTTTTGTGGAGGATT
>PFAC01000003.1 GCA_002773835.1 Chlamydiae bacterium CG10_big_fil_rev_8_21_14_0_10_35_9
TGCTTGAGTACCCGATAGCCTTTATGAAAGGTTTTGAAAAAACCCTCATTAGTATTTTCCACCCTTTGATATATCATAGAAAAATCTTTTTCTTCATTCAGATTAACTTCGTATAGCATAGCCACTCCCCTAATCAATTTGAAAATTGGCAAAACATAGGCGAAATTTAAAAAAAAAAGAAGCCTTAATTTGTTAGGTTTGAGAATTTCAAATGTAAAGGTAGAGGAAAGAAAAAACTATGTGGAATACGCTGTAAAAAAGCATCCCTAACTTGGTTAAGCCTTTGAATAAGACTTAATTGAGTGGGATCTTGTTTTTCTACTGTTTTTATTTTTTTAGCATGTGTTGAGCTCAATTTTTGCACAATTCCCATATTAGCAATTTGCATTGCAATATTATATGAAAGATTTAAAAGGCCAATCACCTCTCCTGTCCACTCTATTGGATGGCCAAGTATGCTCGGGATCTCTCCAGATTGATAATCGTGGATTCCCTGCAACGTAGAATCTTTTATGCCGCTAACATAGATACGAATTACACCTAAAAACAGTATTTCTCGAGCAACAATGGCTATCTTTTTTTTCAATGAAACAAACTGCCATCCCGTTTTAAATTGTTGAAAAAAGGATTGGTTTATTGCTGTTTTAATTTCTTGATACGAGTTTTGTAAATCAGTATCTATTTTGAGTAAATCTTCTTTATCATCAACATCACTAAGTTCTCCAGGATCGGGAAAATGACTAAGAGAAAAAAATGAATTGTATAAATACCTTTCTTTTAACTGCAGCTTTTCGAGATATATTTTTTCGCGGTCTTCTCTTGGCATATTTACGTTTGAAATATGAACTTGAAAAAGCTTATCTATTTTTGCTAAAGCCCCAGCTGCCTGCAGGTTATTTAGTATATTCCACACAGCTTTGCCCACAAAAAAAGATAAGGAACCCCATTCGGAAATATGTCCTTGCACTGGGGATATTCCCAGTTCTTTAAGCTCTTGTAAAGTCGATAAATATGCTAAGTAGGCAGCGGTTGCAGATCCTCCCATAAACCCTGTCGTGAAAACTCCATTCATAAAGCCTGCTATTTTATAAGCACACTTTTTCCATGTGGAAGCTCCTTTTGTAATTACATCCCATCCTTCCTTAATAAGACCTAGTGAACTATATGATTCCACCGTTTTGAATAACTCGGAAAGCGTCTTGTGAACATTAAAATTTTGCCCTTCTATATCCCCTTGAAAAACTTCTCTTAATTTTACATCTGCTACTGACATTTTTTTACTCCTTAATGTAGCCTTAGCTACAATACTTATTAAAAACGGCGAATTATGTAGCATGAGCTACATAGATAAAACAAGTAATATTTTTACTTTTTCTAAAAAAATTTTAACTTTGCTGTAAGTATTCAGAAATTTTTGACAAAGTCTCTTGAGAAATATGATGTTCAATACCTTCTACATCATTTTCTGCAGTAGCCTGAGACACACCTAGTTTAAGTAAAAATTTTAAAAGGGTTTCATGCTTTTTTTTACTTTGATGGGCTAGTTTGTCCCCTTTTTTTGTTAAAAAAATAGGCCCTCTGGTTTGATTTTTTAAGTATCCTTCAAGCTCTAATCTAGATAAAGTTCTAATTACAGTCACATGAGATACTCCAAGATGTTTTGCAAGGTCGCAAACTCTGGCTTCTCCTTTATTCCTGATTAGATCTTGAATAAGTTCCGTATAGTCTTCTGCCGATTCGATTAAATCTCTTTTACGCTTGATTTTAAAAGGATCCGCTCTAGTAAGGGGCTTGTTTTTCATAAGAAGCTATGTTAGAATTCTTTCCAATAAAAGCAAAATTTAAAAAAATAAATGATTACTTTAGATTCCCTTTCTAAAAAGCTCGGAACAAGAGTTCTATTTGATGATGTAACCGTTACCTTTAACGAAGGAGCTCGTTATGGTTTAACAGGACCTAACGGAGCTGGAAAATCTACACTTCTAAAAATTATCATGGGACAAGAACCTCCTACTGCAGGGCATGTCTCTCTTCCCGAAAAAGTAGGGTACCTCAAACAAAATATCGAAGAGTTCGCTGATTTTACTGCAATAGAGACTGTCGTTATGGGTAATGCTCGCTTATGGGATGCTTTATCTGAAAGAGACAGGTTATATGAAGTAGAAATGACAGACGAAGTAGGGATGCGCCTTGGTGACTTAGAAGAAATCATTGCAGATGAGAATGGATATACAGCTGAAGTTGATGCTGAAGTGCTTCTGATTGGAATGGGGATACCAAAAGATGCCCATGAAGAAAAAATGCACTCCCTTCCAACCGACTGGCAATTTAGGATTTTGTTATGTCAGGCATTATTTGGAGACCCTCAAGCTCTTATTTTAGACGAACCAACAAACCATTTAGATTTGGAGTCTATCACATGGCTGCAAGAATTTTTATGTAATTTTAAAGGTGCTCTTATCGTTGTTTCTCACGACAAGTATTTTTTAAATGCCATCACTACTCATATTGCTGACATCGACTATGAAACAGTTATCACCTATCCCGGCAACTATGATCAGATGCTAGTAGCAAAAACATCTGTCAGAGAAAAAGCTGAATTGGAAAACAAGGCAAGAGAAAAAAAGGTCGCTCAATTAAAAGAGTTTGTTGCAAAATTTGGAGCTGGAACAAGAGCGTCTCAAGTACAATCTCGGGTTAAAGAAATTCAAAAACTTCAACCCCAAGAGCTCAAGAAGTCTAATATTCAAAGGCCTTATATCCGTTTTTCAACGCCTGAAACAAACTCAGGCCAAGTTGTCTTCAATGTCAAAAAACTTTGCAAAAGTTTTGATGATAAAAAAGTTTTGCACAATGCCTCTTTTGAAATCTTAAGAGGTGATAAAATTGCTGTTATAGGAAGTAACGGAAAAGGTAAAACTACCCTATTAAAGCTACTTTCAGGGATTTACCAACCGGATTCTGGACAAATCATTGCTGGACACCAAGTTGATATCGGATACTTCCCTCAAAATCATGAAGAGATGGTTGATAAAACGCAAGACACTTCCCTTTTTGACTGGCTTAAAAATGTAAAGCCAGGACTTTACGATCAAGATGTAAGAGGAGTACTTGGAAAATTATTATTCGGCGGAGACGATGCTTTTAAACCAGTAAAAGCTCTTTCTGGGGGAGAAACAGCTCGCCTTTTATTAGCCAAACTAATGTTAAATAGCCCAAATACCATTATTTTAGATGAGCCAAATAACCATTTAGATTTAGAATCTGTCTCAGCTTTAGCTTGGGGCTTAGAAGACTATAAAGGAACCGCTATTGTTGCATCACATGATAGGAACCTAGTCAACAATTTTGCTACTAAAATTATCGCTTTGGAAAATGATGGCCTACATTTTTTTGCAGGTCCTTTAGAAGAATACTTAAAGCAAAAACAATAATGACTTTTCAGAAAACAAAGTTTGAAAGATTAGAACTAAAACAAAAGCACAAAAAATGTTCTTTAGTCCTTCGCGAAATTTACGAAAAACTTTTAGTAAAAGATGTTGATATCGCCTCTTTGCATGAAACTTACTTAACTTATTGCAAATGGATGCATCTAGATGAGTTTACTAAAGTACACGATCTCAAACTTTTATCTGATCGTTACCATTGGCATTTAACGCAAGCGCACATTCAATTAAAAGAACATAATTTACTTCCTCATATCAGAAAGGGAGATCACGTTCCTAAAACAGATTTTTCTAATATTGCTATTTACTTGGACAATGTCCGTTCGGCTTATAACGTAGGAAGCATTTTGAGAACTACAGAAGCTCTTAGAATCGGCTCGTTATACTTTGCCGAAAAAACTCCTTTCACAGACAATTCTAAAGTGCAAAAAACCTCTATGGGTTCTTCTGAAATTGTTCCTTGCTTTCAGAATGTTTCTTTAGAAAATCTTCCTAGGCCTTTCATTGCTTTGGAAACTAGTGAAGATGCTGAAAATGTCACTGACTTTATTTTTCCGAAAGAGTTCACATTAATTTTAGGCAATGAAGAGTTCGGCATTTCTGACAAGATGCTTTCTATGGTAGACTATCTCGTAGAAATCCCTTTATTTGGGAAAAAAAACTCCATTAATATTGCTTGCGCCTATTCTATCGCAGCAAACGAAATTAGACGTCAACATGCTTTGAGATTTTTATGAGCGAAAAAGCTATCATCGAAGAAATTAAATCTTATTTAAAAGAAAAGAATCTGAACATCGAGAAGGCGACAACGACATCCTATCCTTCTCCTTTTACAGAAAAAGTTCAGGAATCCAATAGAAAAAAAATACGATTAATCGAAAAACACTTTAGAGCCATTTTAGAAATCCTTGGTCTAGACCTTGAAAATGATTCAGTAGCTAAAAGTCCTATAAGAATTTCTAAAATGTTTGTCGATGAACTTTTTTCTGGTATGACACCTGAAGCTTTTCCCAAACTAACATTTATTAATGCAGATTCTATTACTAATACCGATAGCCCCATTTTTACAAAAAACATTTCGGTTAATAGTATTTGCGAACATCATTTTTTACCCATGATTGGTAAAGCTCACATAGCATATATGCCCAATCAGAAAATCATAGGTCTATCTAAACTCAATCGAATAGTACATTATTTTGCTAGAAGGCCACAGCTACAAGAAAGGCTTACTATGCAGATTGCAGACTGTCTTTCTTATGTGTTAGGAACAAATGATGTCGCTGTTTATTTAGATTTGCAACATTACTGTGTAAAGTTAAGAGGTGTTGAAGATATCTCCAACACTATTACCAGTGCCTATTTAGGATCTTTTAAAAAAGATTTTTCCTTCCAAGAAAGTTTTGAAAGAAAATTTTCTCGATAAATTTTGCCGTTTAAGATTATTAAAGAAAAAGAAGGAGAATGCTTTTATGACTGAGTTTCCACCAATAAGCGGCTGGCCGGGCAAATACCCTACCCCCGATCCAAAAACAAAAGCTCTTCTAGTTTTAAATGACTTGCAAGAGCTTAAAAAAGATCCAAAATTAGCAACCTCTCAAGCGTGGCTTTCCATGTTTGCTAAAAATGCGCTTGATTTGGACCATCTAATGGATCAGCTTCATGAGTCCGAAGACTTCCCAAAATCTTTAGAAGCTGTAAACAACTGGTTTAAAAATGCGACTGAAAATAATGAAACCTTAAGCGAAATTTTATTCACATTAAAAGAAACGCATTTTAGAAAAGTTGGCATGCTACAGAAGTTTATAGCTCAATTAGTGAAAAAAGATTCTCATGGCCTTGATCAACTAATACGTCACTTAGCAGACTATTTGAAAAAAGCTTCTTAGTATAAACTGCGCACCATAATTTTAATTAACAAGCTTACAAAGGAAAATATTATGGCAGCTGCTACCTCTATTTCTAATGCGCCTTTTTTAGAATCATTATATCCTGAAATCATGGATGATCCAATACTTGCAACTGATCAAAAAGTACAAAAGATGTGGAGGGAAACCGGAATGCTTGCAGATGGTTTCTGTAAATTAGACACTCAAAAATTTGACATGGAGAACCTTATTACTGCCCAAAAAGTTCTTTTAGAGAAAGGAAAAAACATTAAGCTACTTTGGGAAGCTGTTTTAAAGAAAAATCGAAATCTTGAGCTAGAAAGAAAAGACTACGAACAAACTCCACAATATCAAAAAATTCAGAGCTCAGGGAATTTTATTCGTATATTTAAGGATTTAAATACATGGATGCTTGAAAGACAAGAACATTTTACTGATATCTTGCATTTAAATTTAACGGGAGGATTAGCCAAACTAACTGAGCTGCCAGTAGAAATAACTGTTTTGCGAAATTTAAAAGCTCTCTACATCGATGATAATAATTTAACTTCTATTCCTGCAGAGCTCGATAAATTAGAAGACTTGGAGATCATAAATTTCGCAAGAAACCCTGAGTTAAAAGATCTTCCAGAATCTTTAGCAAAGATAAAAAATTTAAGGATTTTCTCCTTACGAGGCACTCAAATTAAACTGCAGGACTTGTCTGAAGCTTTGCAAGCAAAAGTAGACGTACATCCTGATAACGATGCGCTGCTACCGCCGCCGCCTCCTTTACGAAGACAACAGGCTCTACTTTTTTAAAAAAATTAGAAAGTAAACCTTTTAAAATCATCTGCTACAAAGGTATTGGGAAATATCTCTTTAGCTTCCTCTTCAAAAAGGCTCAAGTCTCGATACCTTGCAGAAAAATGGGTTAAAATTAACTTTTTGACTTCCGCTTTTTTGGCAAGTGTTGCGGCTTCTTTGGCCGTCATGTGAAGGTATTTCCTAGCCAGTTCTTTGTGAGAGTCTAAATAAGTGCTTTCTGTAAGCAATACATTGGCCCCTTTTGCAATTTGAATGGCATTTTCGCAATATCGAGTATCAATAACTACAGCTATACTTTTTCCTTTTTCAATCCAGCTGACCTCGTCTATATAAATCTCTTGCCCATCAATCGTAATTTTCTTATCGTGTTCTAGTTTTTTGACATCAAGCCCTTTAATTTTTTTCTCGTGAAGTTTAGCCTTATCAAATTTTAGCTTATCGTGCTCTGTGACTCTCCAACCGATATTATCAATGCCGTGCTCTAAAAAAGTGGCTTCTACCAAAAATTTGTCATCTTTGTATACAAAGCCCGGCTCTTTAACAGGGTGTTCAACTACATGAATGTTTTCATGGTAAATGCATCCATACCTAAGTGCATCAAAGTTCTTTTTTCCACTAGCAGGATAGAAGCAGTGAATGGGATGTTTTACCTTGTCAAGATTAAGGCGCATTAACATAGATCCTAGTCCTAGACAATGATCTCCATGGAAATGACTGACAAAAATGTGGCTAACTACTGTAGGAGCAACTTCTGCAAAAATAAACTGTCTTTGTGTTCCTTCCCCTGGATCAAAAAGTAACCCTTGCTCATTCCAGCGAAATAGATAAGCCCCATGGTTTCTTTTTCTAGTTGGCTGCTGTGAGGAACACCCAAGAATAACAATATCCCTTAGGCTCATTTAGCCTCCATGGCAAAAAAAGAACTTCTTCCTAATAAAACCCCTACAATACCACCTACGATGTGTGCCGTGTTAGCAATGTTAAAAATAAACAAGTCTTCAATAAATGTTTGAATGAAAAAAGAAACAACTTGCAACCCCAGCATGGCAACTAGAAAAATACCTAGAAAAAGAAGGGTCGACCGTTGGAGAGGATATCCTTCCCAAGGAGCATGTTTCTGCCTTGCATAAATAAAGCCCGCCATCCCTACGACAACACCAGAAAATCCTAAAAATAATGGGCCACTAACTAAATATTGCGCCGTATTAGAAATAATGCCTGCACATAAAATGAATAGGACAATTTTCCATCGCTTAACCCTTTCTTCTATTTGTTTTCCTAAAACCCATAGCCACAACATATTGAAAATAATATGTAAAAGTGAGGTATGTAAAATGCATGGGCTAAACAGCCGCCAAACTTGACCTTCTCGAATTTTTACAAACATCGGACCAGACGACAGTTTTTTTTGATTTTTTACCTTATTAAGTAAAATCTCATAAACTCCCCTAAACTGGGGCATTTCATCAATTTCCTTAAGCCTCTTTGCTAGCTCAGCAGGTACTTCGCCAACAGTTAAAGCCTCAACAGGATATTCTTCTACTGCTTTTTTAATTTCTAAAACAGGTTGGGTAACATCATAAAATAACAGGAGCTGAATAGGCGTAATTAAAACAGCCATATGTTTACCTTCTTTTTGACTCAAAGAAAGTTCCTGAGAAAGGTTAAGGCCATAAATCAAAAAACAAATTCCAATAAAGAATAAAGTAAGAAAATATTCTGATTTTTTTTTCTTTACTGGACGAGCTAAACGAACGTCTTCTATAAGATGCAGTTTTTTATTTGGCGTTTTTGGAGCCTCATATTTTTCATTATGAGGATCTTTTTGAAATTCAGACAAAAATTGCTTTGACTCTTCCACCTGATCTTCATCAAACACCCATATTGAATAAGCATCGTGGCTATCATGGGATTCACTTTCTACTTTGTTTTCAATACCTTGTTTTTTTAAAAAGTAAGAAAACCTTCTCGCAGAGTCTTGATTGACAATTTCTCCAACTATTCGCATGTTTTGATCTTTTCTATAATTTTAGATGTCGATAATCCATCGATTAACTTCACTATATGTATTTTCCCACCATTAGCAACTACTGTAGTAGCTTCAAGACAATCTTTACCATACTCAGCCCCATTTACATGAACGTGAGGCTTAATCTTTTGTAGTAGATTGCGAGGATCTAACTCATCAAACCAAGTAACGTAACCAACAAACTCTAAGGCACTCATCATTTGCAGACGATACTCAAGTTCTATAATAGGTCTTTTCTCACTTTTGTAACCTCGTATTGAAGCATCTGTATTTAAGGCGACAATTAATATATCGCCCTGCAGAGATGCTTCATATAACAGTTGCAAATGGCCTGCATGCAGCAAATCAAACGAGCCGTTTACAGTAACAATGGTATTACCTTGTTTTTTTAGCTCTTGGACTTTTTTTTCTAGCTGATTTGGCTGCAGCCTTTTTTGTTGGCTTTTCTGCTGAAACCTTAATTTTTCTTTTGGGGAAAGCAATGTTAAAGACCTCATCATAATAGTCCACAAAATGGACTTCTATTTTCTTTTTTAAGTAATCTGGAAGCTCATCGTAATCTCTCCTATTCTCTTTAGGAAATATTAACACATTCAAGTGTGACCTTCTCGCAGCAATAAGCTTTTCTCTGACCCCGCCAATACGAAGAACTTTACCCGTTAAGGTTATTTCTCCTGTCATTCCAAGATCGTCTCTAACTCTTTCATTTAAAAGCAGGGACAACACAGATGTTACCATGGTAACTCCAGCTGAAGGGCCATCTTTCGGAGTTGCGCCTTCTGGAATGTGAATATGAACTTGGGCTTTAGGGAAAAATTCAGTGTCAGGTGCATACTTTTTGGAATTACTATGCACAAAGCTCCATGCAATCATTGCTGACTCTCTCATCACATCTCCTACTTGACCTGTGAGTTTCATGTCAGTTCGGTCTGCTGGCAACTGGGATGCTTCAACATAAAGAGTTGCTCCGCCAAGTGATGTCCAAGCAAGACCTGTGCATACTCCAATGGGGGTGTGTTCATAATAACGATCAGAAGTAAAGATGGGTTTTCCTAAATATTCATCTAAGTTTTCATCTGTTATAACCGTCTTTTCTATCTTCTTTGGATCTTTTTCTTTTGCAACTTTCATGGCTATTTTTCTTAAAATCTTTTTAATCAGATTTTCTAAATTCCTTACACCAGCTTCACGGGCATACCCGTAAATAATTCCTGCTACGGCATTTTTGGAAAATTGTATTTGTGTAGCCTTTAATCCCATTTTTTTGCGATTCCTAGGAATAAGGTATTTTTTTGCGATCTCAACTTTTTCAGCTTGAATATATCCAGAAAGGCGCATGATCTCCATACGATCCTTTAATGGTTCGGGAATTGTATCAATAATATTTGCAGTAACCATAAAAAGTATATTGGATAAATCACAGGGAACATCTAAATAATGATCTAAAAAGTCTTTATTTTGTTCTGGGTCTAATACCTCAAGAAGAGCTGATGCTGGATCTCCATGATAGCTCATGCCCATTTTATCAATCTCATCAATCATAATCACGGGGTTCATCGTTTCAGTGCTTTTCAGCGCTTGAATCATTTTTCCTGGCATAGAACCTATATAAGTTCTTCTATGTCCTTTAATTTCCGCCTCATCCCTCATGCCACCAACTGAGAAGCGGTAGAATTTCCTATTCAAGGCTCTGGCAACACTTTTTCCAATGCTAGTTTTACCAACTCCTGGAGGACCAACAAGGCAAATAATACTCCCCTTTATGCCCCCTGTTAGCTTACCCACTCCAATAAACTCTAAAATTCTCTCTTTAATGTCTTTCAAGCCGTAATGATCTTCCTCTAGAACTTTCTCGGCAACTTCGAGGTCGTCATTTTCTTTGCTCAACATGCCCCAGGGAACTACAGTCAACCAGTCTAAATAGTTACGGCTGACAGAATATTCGGGAGACTGTATTTCCAGAGAGTTTAATTTTTCCATTTCATCATGGATTACTTTCATCACATCATTAGGAACTTTTCTTTCTTCCAAGCGCTTTTCGAACTTTTCCACGTCAAAGCTTTTATCATCTTTTTCCATGCCAAGTTCTTTTTTAATTGCTTTTAGCTGCTCTTTTAAGAAAAACTCACGTTGTGTTTTGGAAATATTCGCTTCAATCCTTTGATTGATATTGCTTTGTAGCTTGCTGAGATCAAGCTCTTTTTTCAAAAGTAATAGGGCTTTATCAATGCGATGCTGCAAGTCAAATGTCTCTAAGACATCTTGCAACTCTTCTCTTGTTGCTGTAGTTAAGGCAACAGCAAAATCAGCTAGCCGTCCTGGTTCCGTAAAGTCAGAGTGTCCGAGAAAAATTTGCAGTTCTTCTTTGAAAAGAGGATTAAGTTTGAGCAATTCTTTAATAGTAGAAATAATACTAATGGAATAAGCCTTAAGTTCTTTTGAAAGATGATCCGGAGGCAGGTCATCATGATATTCTACTTTTGCTTTTAAGGATAATTCATTGACCTCTTCTTTGATGGAGATTCTCTTTTCCATATTTAATACAACTTGAGCTCCACCTTGCTCTAACGGAATTATTCGTAAGATACGGGCAACTACACCCACATGATAAATATCATCAATGCCAAGCTTATAAATATTTGCATTTTCATCTTTGGTTAAGAAAACGCCCATGCACTTATGATTGGTTTTTGAAACTTGTTTTAAGGCCTCGTAATAGCTACCTGGTTCAATGATAATAGGAGCTGCCATTCCAGGAAAAAAAGGACGCCTTGTAAGCGGTATAATAAAAACTTCCTCAGGAAATACAGGAGCAATACGGGGAAGATGTTTTTCTTTCTCTATTTCTATTTCGGGATGTTTAGAATCTTTATTTTTTTCGTCCAAAATTAAGCCTCACAATAGCATAAAAGTCATAAATAAGGATCATACCTTAACAAGTGTTAACAAATCTATGCAATATGTTCGCTTTGAAAAAGCACTTTCTTATGATATAATCTCCCCTATAAAATAAACAGTATCAACCCATAATTTAAATTACCATGAATCATCAAGGTTTAATTTTAGAAACTAGCACTGACAGCTCTGTTATTGCCGTTCTAAAAAATGGAAAAGTCAATGAACATGTCTTTCTTGAAAATAAAAGACAGCTCTCCAACGATACTTTTAAAGCTATAATTGATTTTTTCCCTGATCCTTCTTCTATTGACTTTGTTTGTACAGGTATTGGTCCTGGATCTTATACTGGTTCTAGAGTGGCAGTTACCATAGCCAAATCTTTGTGTTATAGCTTGAACATTCCTCTTATTACTTTTTCATCCCTTAAAGCTTTTACACCAGATATATCCGGCAGTTTTTTTATACTTTTGGATGCGAAAATAGATGGAATTTTTGTTTTAGAAGGGAAAAAAGAAGGGCCTTCGGCCTCTTTTAAGGGCCCATACTTGTCAAAAATTGATCAGTTTATTCAAAAAAACATGCAAAATCCTACAATTCTTTGTTCTTGTGAAACAGAAATATTAAAGAAAAAAATAGACCATAATAATGCCCGCTGGATGTCTTTGAAGCCCAATATTGACTTCTTATCTCATTATTTATGGGGCAAATGGTTAAATAAAAAATTTACCAACCTAGACGATCTAGAAATCTTGTATTTGAGAGGCTCTTGATCTAAACAACTTAATTAATTATTATTTTGTGCAAAAAACAACCGGAGTACTAAAAACTTATGTCGAGTGTTAAAGTTCGAATTGGAGAACCAATAGATAAAGCCCTACGTGCCCTAAAGAAAAAACTTGATAAAGAAGGCGTTATGAAATGCAATAAAGCACACCGCTATCACGACAAACCTTCTGATAAAAAAAGAGCTAAATCTAAAGCCGCTTTAAAAAGAGCTAAAAACGCAGCTAGAAAGTCTTACTAAGCTCAGTTAGCACTTTTTAACTTTATTTGCTAAAAAATTTCCTCTTTTGTTATAATCACGAGCTAAAAATATAGACTATCATCATGCAAGACTATTATCAAATTTTGGGCGTAGAGCGCAATGCAACGCAGGAACAAATCAAGAAAGCTTACCGAAAAAAAGCGCTAAAGTTTCACCCTGACAAAAATCCTGGGGATGCTGCCGCAGAAGCTCATTTTAAAGAAGTCTCTCAGGCATACGAAGTATTAAGTGATCCCAAGCAAAGACAGCTTTATGATCAATACGGTGAAGAAGGACTAAATGCTTCTATGGGAGCTGGCAGCTCACATGGATTCGCATCTATGGAAGAAGCTCTTCGAACTTTTATGGGAGCATTCGGTGGTGGGACAGAGTCTGTTTTTGACTCCTTTTTTGGATTTGAAAGCTCTGACAGCCACAGTCGATCTCAGAAAGGAGCAAGCAAAAAATTTCATCTCACTATTAAATTTGAAGAAGCTGTTAAAGGATGCGAAAAGAAGGTCTCCATCAACAATTATGTTACATGTGAAAAATGCTCTGGATCAGGCGCCGCTTCAAGTA
>PFAC01000052.1:0-387 GCA_002773835.1 Chlamydiae bacterium CG10_big_fil_rev_8_21_14_0_10_35_9
GGGATCGTTCGGCGACGTCATCGTCGGCCGGACAAAATCGATGACTTTTAATCTCACCAACCACGGCGACGCCTCAGCTAGAAGCCTTTCACTCTCGGTCGCCGCGCCTTTTTCGATCACGTCCAACGATTGTCCGAACCGCTTGCGGCCGGGCCGCGATTGCGAAATCCGCGTGCGCTTTTCTCCGACGGAGCGCACGGCCTATTCGCAAAGCCTGACGGCGAGCTATCGCGGCGGATCCGACAGCTTTGCGATGACCGGTAACGGCATCGTGAAGGCGCATCTCGTGCTCAGTCCGACCGCTTGGGATTTCGGCTCGGTTCAGGTCGGACAGACCTTGGACAAAGTATTTTCTCTCACCAACGACGGCGACACGACCGCAACCAC
>PFAC01000052.1:701-5882 GCA_002773835.1 Chlamydiae bacterium CG10_big_fil_rev_8_21_14_0_10_35_9
CTTTTTTGCTGTAAAACACCTAATATCACTAACATCAAGCGATTGAATCTATGATTGGTCTCATCTGGTGACCACTGTCCATAATACAATTCTAATATCTGATCTTTTTGATGGGTGGTGAGATTTTTCTGACCATTGATGATCCTTCGAATATAGTCAGATGAGTGAATGTTCCCCAACTCCGCAATTGCATCGTTGATTCCTTTTAAATAATCATTGGTCATGCTTTCACGAATAGTAAAATACGACTCCCACATTAAAACGTCACTAACTCCTATTCTTTTCCGCTCATAATGGGTCATCGGTAAAAAACCAAGAGCCAAGTAAGATCTATATGTATCAAATGAATGCACATCTTCAGATATGGAAGAGTGCAGTTTAAGCACTTCAATAATGGATTGATAGGCTTGTTCCATTATATTAAGTCTCAAATTCTGCAGCTGCTGAAGAACTCTAAGCTCATGTTTTTTTATAGGATCCCTTAAATTAAGGTTGTCCCTTACTAAAATTCCATCAAGAAGTTGCCTTGATCGACGTTTAACCCCTCTAGCGCAGTAATCTCCACACTCCACAGCTAAACTTAAAAGAGCATCTTCAAATTCAATCTGATTCTCAGCTTTGTTAGTAGACAATAAGTAACAAAGTATTTTAGCACAGTAATTGATTGCATCACTAGCATCTCGCTGTGACCCCTTAAAGCGAGCGTCCCCTGAAAGAGTAGAGACTAACTTTTCCATTTGACGGCGAGCCCAACTTTCTAAATACCGCTCTTTGGAAAGGCCGTTGGAGTTGGCCATCATCTCAACATAATATTCAATATTCTCTTTAAGGATAGTTTTTGCTTCTTCTCCTTTCGGAATATTCTTTTCTATCAAGTCTTTTTGTACATCCAAATCTTCTAAAAGACTATTTATAAAAAGATCGTCATCTTTTACTTTAGCTTTTAAAAGGTTAAATTTTTGACTCCACTCAATCGAATCAAAAAGAGTTAAGTAAGCATTAAAATTGTGATTCTTAGGTAAGGAATCGAGGCTAATATTTTTAGAAAAATGAGCGGGGTTCAGCTCATATTCACTATCTTCCGAACCTAGAATTCTGTTTATCTGATCAAAAGTAAGGTTTTTATTTTGATATAAAGGCCCATCTAATTCTTGAAGAGAAGGGGTACTTATTTCAGTGAACTGACGAGCTACTAAGTCTACTTTTTTCTGCAGAAAACATTGAAAAGAAACATTTTTCTGTAAGAAAGAAACCACTCCTAAAGCCCGGAATAGAATTGTATTGCTGATTATTAACCCAACACAAGAAATAACTGGGAAATATTCTTCCATGAAAAGACTAACCTTTCTAGGGATTATCCCCAACTGGTTATCCAGCACTTCATACCCTATGACGGCAAGCATAGATATGCCATAAGCATAGTTACCTATCACAACTAAAGCTATGGATTCAATAGCTATTGCTATAACTGCTATATCGCCAAGGTGGGCAGATATATAACTAAGGACAGTAACCGTTTTATTACCTAAGTTTTCTGGTAGTTTAAAGGGAAGGATAGGAAACGTTTTATTACCCAATTTTTCCGGTAATTCAAAACGAAAATTATTAATCGTTGTAGCAAAAGTTTTATAAGTTCCTCCTTTTATGACACCTAATAAAGGACAAAGAGGAATTGATAAATATGTTACGACTTTACATGCGGTTTTTATGTGGGGAGCGATAGCGTTGTCGTATAAAACATTGCTAACTGCTGCAATTTGAGTAATTTGAGGCAAACTAGCTAAGAAGTGATTACCACCCTGTCTAACTTCATCTTCTTTAGTTTTAGACATAGCAAACTGATGTCCATTACTAAAACCTCGCAAAGCACTTATTGCTAATGACATTAATTTCCTCAAAAAAAATTTAACTAGGAAGGATCTTAAAATGAAGCTAGCTAGAAGTCAATCTTGAAATAGATATAAGACTGTACCTTTAAAAAAAATGAAACTAAAAAAAAATTCTACTTGATGCCTGACATTCTTTTTTGCTACAAGCAACATACTAATTTTTTACTCGAGCTTTTTAATGACACAGCAAGAAACCTTTAAAAAAGAAAAAAGTTATCAAATATTCGATCAAATTTATTTGCAATATGATTTGATCAATCGAATTTTATCTTTTGGAAGTGATTTAAGATGGAGAAAAAAACTAATAGACTTTTTACCTGATAAGGAAAACCTCTCCGTTTTAGACATTGCAACAGGATCGGGAGATCAAATTGTTTGCTTACTTAATCAAAAGAAAACTTTTGAGAGAATTATAGGAATCGATCTTTCTGAAAAAATGCTAGAGATTGCCAGAAAAAAAACACAACATTTTCCCTATGTACAGATAGAAAAAGGTGATGCGCAAAACATTCCTTTCGACTCTAATTCTTTTGATTGCTTGACTTGTTCTTTTGGAATTAGAAATGTAGGTAACTTGAGCAAAACTTTAGAGGAGATGCACCGCGTTTTAAAACCTAAAGGAAGGGCCATAATTTTAGAGTTTTCTTTGCCTAAAAGCCGTATTTTTAAAATACTTCACCTTTTCTACCTCAGGAAAATTTTACCCGTTATTGGAGGTATTATCTCAAAAAATCGCCCAGCCTACACTTACTTAAATGAAACTATTGAAAGCTTTCCTTATGGAAGTGACTTTTCTAATCATTTAAAAAAAGCAAACTTTAAAAATGTTCATTTTAAAACTCTTAGTTTTGGAGCTCTTACCGCCTATATTGCAGAAAAATGAATCATCAAAATTGTCTAACTTGGCTTAAAAGCCAAAACGAATACCCTAAATTTTACTGGAAAAATAAATATTCCCAAGAAAGCATAGCAAGCTCAGGAATCAAAAAAAAACTCTCTAAGTTAACGCCAAGTAAGCATTTTGCTAACTGTGTTTTTGACTTTGAACTTCATAATATGAACATATGGGTTCCCAAATATGAGGTAAGTTCACTCCAACCTTTTGAAAAGTTTAATGATAGTTTGGATAGAATAGAAAAGTATGAAATTGTCCATAAATCTTTTCTTCCTGATTTTTCTTTATGGAAAAACTTACTTCTCAAAGCAAAGGATATTCAAAAGGTAGTTCTAGCTAGAACTACCTATCTAAAATTGGATAAAACCATTTGTCCTTTTTTACTTATGCAAAGATTAGAAAAAAAAGCAGGTTCAGCTCATTTATTTTTTTACCAACCCCATGAAGGCACCACTCTCTTAGGGGCATCTCCTGAAACCCTTTTTATGAGAGAAGAAGACTGCATTTTTAGTGAAGCTATTGCAGGAACTAGAAAACTTGGAAAAACAGAGTCTGAAAATAGGCAGATTTTCCATGAATTTATAAATAGTAAAAAGGATATAGAAGAGTTTTCCTATGTAGACAATTTTTTAAGCGATAACTTTAGGGAGCTATGCAAAAATTATAAAAAATCCGAACTAAATATACTTAAGACTCCTTGGGTTCAGCACTTTCAAAAAACCTTTCAAGGACAGTTAAAAGAACAACTAAGCGACTGGAGCTTGTTGAAAAAATTCCACCCCACTCCGGCAGTAGGTGGTATACCTGTAAATGATGCTTTGGCCTTCATTGAAAAAAATGAGCCTTTTGCTAGAAATTATTACGCAGCTCCCATTGGAAGAGCTAGTAAAGACAAAAGTGAATTTGCTGTTGGTATAAGATCTTGCCTAATTAAAAATGACACTATACAAGTCTTTGCCGGGACAGGCCTTGTAAAAGATTCACAACCACAAAGTGAATGGGAAGAATTAGATAGTAAAACAAGATGGATTTACGAGATGTTAAATGCTTGAGATTGGACAACAAAATGATAAATGGGCATTTCATATCATAGACCTGTTTATTCAGCATAATATAACAAAGTTTTGGATTGCCCCTGGATCTAGAAGCACCCCCCTTACTTTAGCTATAGCATCACATAAAAAAGCTGATACCACGATTCATTTTGATGAAAGAGGACTTGCTTTCCATGCACTTGGCTATTCAAAGTTACATAAAGAGCCAGTAGTCATTGTTGTCACCTCTGGATCTGCCGCCGGTAACCTTCTACCTGCTATAATGGAAGCAGACCAGAGCCAACTCCCCTTGCTTATTCTTACAGCAGATAGGCCTCCTGAACTTAGAGACTGTTTTGCTAATCAATCTATCGATCAGGTAAAAATCTTTCAAAACTTTACTAGATGGCAGGTTGATATCCCTTGCCCTACAAGCTCAATATCATTGAACTACATTAGGTCTTTAATTAGTTTTGCAGCCGAAAAGACAAAATCTGGGCCTGTTCACCTTAATTGTCAGTTCCGAGAGCCTCTTTTTAATAACCTGAGTACTTATCCAAGCATACCAAAAACTACCTATATATCAGCGGACCATGTACTTCATGATAAAGATCTTTTGAAAATAGCAGGCACTTTTTCAAAAGAGAAGAAGGGATTAATCATCCTTGGTAATCTTCCAGCAGACCAAGTTAAGGATGTTTATACTTTTGCATCTACAATCAATTGGCCGATTTATGCAGATATTACCTCGCAAAGTAGATGTTTTGAAAAACATGAACTAGAACTGTGTCAAATGCCGAACCTTTTAAAAATTGATAGTTCACTATTTGAAAAAGTTCATAACGTTATTCAATTTGGGGACAGAATCGTTTCTAAAGCAGTTAATAATTGGATAAAAAAAGCAAAATTACACAACTATTTTTTAGTTTCTTCTACGGAAAAAAGAGTAGATGAATTTCAACTTGTATCCTGCAGGGTCAATTGCTCCCCTACTCAGTTTTGTCGTCAATTAAGCCCTTTGATTCATGCCTCTAAACAATCAGATTGGATAAATGAGTTACAAGAAGCTAACAATAAAATAGCCAAGCAAATCAAATTAGAAATAGATCACTTTGCAAGCCTGACAGAGCCCTTTATTCATCACCATTTAGGGGAAAATTTCCCTGCAAATACAGGCCTTTTTCTAGGCAACAGCATGCCTATAAGAGATGCCCATGCTTTTTTCTTTAGTAAAAATAAGCCTGTTTCCATCCAAACTTCTAGAGGAGTCTCTGGAATTGACGGTAACATTGCTACAACTTTTGGTCTTGCTAATGCGCTTAGCTTACCTATTATCAGTATCATAGGAGACCTTACTTTTTTG
>PFAC01000052.1:5905-17189 GCA_002773835.1 Chlamydiae bacterium CG10_big_fil_rev_8_21_14_0_10_35_9
AAATCTGCCCAATATCCTGTAACCTTTTTTGTCCTAAACAATGATGGAGGTGAAATTTTTAGCCATCTTCCCATCAGCTCCAATAAAGAATATTTTGAGACTTTTTTTATTACTAGCCACGGATTTACCTTTCAAAAAGCAGCCGAGCTTTTTGGAATTTCTTATCAATGCATTGAAGATAAAAAATCCTATTTAGAATTTTTAAGTAATAACCCTATGAATAGCACACAAATTATTGAATTCAAAACATCTCGTGTTGATAATCTGGCACACCATAAACAAATTTTTAAGACTTGCGAATGTTTGCTTTTAAAGAACAAGGAAACCCTAGAAAACAACCACTTGTCTTCCTTCACGGGTTTTTAGGAAATAAAGATGATTTTGATGATACAATCCAATATCTTTTAAATGATTTTTTCTGCATTAGCATAGATCTTCCTGGACACGGGTTTACTCCATTTACTTCAGCTCCAGATTCCTTTGATTACATTTGTCAACAAATACAAGTATTCATTCAAAATTTAGAAAATCCTATTTTTATCGGCTATTCCATGGGGGGAAGGATTGCACATGTTTTCCAACAGGCTACACAACAAAAATATAAAGCTATTGTTATGGGATCCCACTTTGGCCTTTCTTGCCACGAGCAAATACAAGAAAGATGCACTCAAGAAAAAAACATTTGCCGACAGCTAGAAACTCTTTCATTTAGTGACTTTATCAATAACTGGTATAAAAATCCTTTATTTACCCCTTTCAGAAAACATCCTAAATTTACGACAACAGTTCAGCGAAGATTACATAATAATCCGGATAATATGCTTTTAGCGCTCAAAGCTTTTTCTCTAACAAAACAGCCTGTCTATAAACCTTCTTCGAGCCTTACTATTATAGCTGGAGAAAAAGATGAGAAATATTGCAGATATTATGAAAGTTTAAACATAAAATTTATAAAAATCCCGGATGCAGGCCACGCAATTCATATTGAAGAGCCCAAGCATCTTGCACAAACAATAAAAGAGGTATTACATGTCACAGTTTCATTGGATTAAATCTGGTAATTATGAAGAAATAACTTTTCACATGATGGAAGGGATTGCCAAAATTACTATTAACCGACCACATGTTCGAAATGCATTTACCCCCCTTACTGTAGAAGAGATGTGTGATGCTTTAAATAAGGCAAGACATGATGAATCTATTGGTGTAGTTATTCTGACAGGAGAAGGTAAAGATGCATTTTGCTCTGGTGGAGACCAAAAAATTAGAGGTGAAGCTGGATACAAAGATAGCAAAGGCGCCCACCGTTTAAATGTCTTAGATTTTCAAAAACAAATAAGAAGCTGTCCTAAACCTATTATAGCCATGGTCGCCGGTTACGCAATTGGAGGAGGACACGTCCTTCATATCATGTGCGATTTAACTATTGCAGCTGACAATGCCAAGTTTGGACAAACAGGTCCTAAAGTAGGCTCTTTTGATGGTGGCTATGGAGCTAGTTACTTGTCAAGAATTGTAGGACAAAAAAAAGCTCGGGAAATCTGGTATTTATGCCGTCAGTATAGTGCTCAAGAGGCACTAGAAATGGGGCTCGTCAACTGCGTAGTTCCCTATGAAAAATTGGAAGAGACAACTGTTCAGTGGTGTAAAGAGATTCTTTGTCACTCACCTATTGCTTTACGGTGTTTAAAGTCAGCTTTCAATGCAGATTGTGATGGCCAAGCAGGACTGCAAGAACTCGCCGGAAATGCAACAATGCTTTATTACATGAGCCAAGAAGGTCAAGAAGGAAAGAATGCATTTATAGAAAAAAGAAAACCTGATTACTCCCAATTTCCTAAAAGAGGTTAACATGGAAAAAACTCTTTCATTTCCTCAAAAGTGGTTATTAGCTTCAAGACCTAAAACTTTAATAGCTTCCATCAGTCCTGTTTTAATAGGGTCTGCGCTCGCAGCCAGCGAGCACAAGTTAAATATTAGTATTTTTCTTGCATCGATTGTCTTCGCTCTTTTAATTCAAATCGGAACGAACTTTGTAAATGATTATTATGATTTTAAAAATGGCGTAGATACTTCTGAAAGAAAAGGACCTTTAAGGATTACGGCGGCCAAACTTGTTACAACTAAAGAAATAAGGGTTGCTATTGTAATTACTTTCTTTGCAGCCTTTTTAGTCTCTTCTTACCTAACTGTCATAGGCGGTATTTGGATTTTAGCGCTTTCTTTATTAGCTATAGTACTAGGCTACATCTATACGGCAGGTCCCTTTCCTTTAAGTTATGTCGGACTTGCTGACCTCACGGTTCTTCTTTTTTTTGGCCCGGTGGCAACTATGGGATGCTTTTATCTTCAAACAAACACCTTATCAGTAACTTCTTTTTTAGCTGGTTTATTACCAGGCTTGTTCTCATGTGGAATTTTAACGGCTAATAATTTAAGAGACGCTAAGGAAGATCTAAAAGCCAATAAAAAAACTTTAATAGTGCGATATGGTATGACATGGGGAAAGCTTGAATATCTTGTATGCGTGCTATTTCCCTATATTATTTTACTTACCCTTAGCTGTTTTTCAGGAATAAGATTACTGCCTTTACTCTCATGTGTGTTAACAATACCTCCCATTAAAAAAGTACTTTTCTTACAAGACCTTCCTCTTGTTTTAAAAGAAACAAGCATAACCATGCTTGTATTTACCCTTTTATTTTGTATTGGATGGATTCTTTGAAGTTCGAGGTTTTTTCTTATTATATCCCCTTTAAGACACCTCTAAAATTAAAGGGAAAAACTTTTGCTACAAGAAAAGGGTTTATTCTAAAACATACAGATTCAAAGGGACGAATAGGCTATGGGGAAGTAGCTCCCCTCCCTTTTTTTAGTAAGGAATCGTTGCAAGATGCTTTTACTCAACTAAAAGAGGTAATCCATGCCTTTAAGCAAAAGAAGTCCATAAATTTTCAGAAAATATTCCCCTCCCTTGCCTTTGGACTTACCTGCTCTTTTATAAAGGAACTTCCTGAAAAAATATCTCTATCCTACTCTTCTTTATTACTAGGAAGTCCTCAAGAAATCTTAAAAAAAATTTCTTCTACCCTAACTACTAGTATAAAAGTAAAAGCCCATTCATTAGATCTTTTAGAAACAATAGATCTTTTTAAAGAACTGAAAAAACTCTACCCTGACAAAAAAATTAGAGTAGACTTCAACCAAAGCCTTTCTTTTAAAAATGCTATTCAATTTTGTAAGAGCTTTCAACCAACTGACTTTGAGTTTTTAGAAGAGCCTTGTATAACTAAACAAGAGTCGCTTCTGCTAAGTAAAGAAACGCAGTTTCCAACTGTCTTCGACGAGTCTTTACCTACTTTAAAAGCAGAGGAGTTGCCATATATTGCCGGCTTAGTAATCAAACCTACAATTGTAGGCAATATTTCTGAAAATGCCAAAAATAAGCCTTTAATTTTTAGCAGTAGCTTTGAATCAAAAGTGGGCATTTATCATATTTTAAGACTAGCTGAAAAATCTAGCTTTTATGCACCAGGAATCGATACCTCTCAGTTTATGGAAGACAATATTACATTTTCCTTATTTGAACAAACGCAAGGAAAAACTATTATAGAAAAACCCCTGCTTAATACAGAAAACCTATGCTATGTCCCATTAGATTAGCAGCTTTACTAGCCCCACATAAGACTGCTGTATCTAGCATACACAAAAACTACAGCTATCAAGAACTGGATACTCATATTTCCTTTTGCCAGCATAATATAAAAGACTTAAGTGAGACTCTTTCGTTTATCCCAAGCCTTTCTTTTAACAGTATTGTTTTTTTATTTGCCTGTTTAAGGCAGGGAAAAACAGTTTACCTACTTAATTCTCGCAACCCTCTTACTTTAAATATGAGCCTTACAAAGCAAGTAAAGGGTCGCTTTATCGATACAATAGAGCAATATGTAGAACAAAAAATCTTCTTAGAAAAATCCATAAGCTATTTTTCAAGTAAAATATACATTTCTACTTCTGGGTCTACCTCTTTGCCTAAAATAGTAATTCTTACACCTAGATCTTTTTTCATAAATTCGCTAGCAGCCATTGAAAAATTGAGGATTACCGAACAAGACACTTACCTTTTGTCTCTTCCTTTGTTCCATGTAAGTGGGTTATCTATTTTATTTAGAACTTTTATAAGTAAAGCGGCCCTTTTCCTTCCTGAAAAAGGGATGTCCCTTTTAGAGACAAAAGCTAACGTTGTTTCTTTAGTGCCAACTCAATTGATCAGATTATTAGATGCTTTGTCCTTACCTGCTCAATTTAAATGTCTATTGGTTGGAGGTGCCTATCTTTCGGAAGATTTATATTTTGAAGCAGTAAAAGCAAATCTTCCCATTGCACTTACATATGGAATGAGTGAAACATCATCACAACTTTTATTATGCAACAAACCAGTTATTCGAGATGGAAGATATTACTTGGGATTTCCTCATAAATACAGCTTTATGAAACTAGACCAAAATAAGGAAATCCTTGTGAAAGGAGATACCTTATTTAAGGGATACTTTGGTCAAAAGCCTCATGTAGGATGGTTTAAAACCAAAGATATTGGGGCATACCATAAAACCTATGGTTTTTCATTTGTTGGAAGAAAAGACAATTTATTCATATCGGGAGGTGAAAATATTTACCCTGAAGAAATAATACGAAGTATTTATCAATGTGGCCGTTTCGAAGAAGTATTTGTTTTGCCGGTTAAAGATCCGGCATTTGGCCATAGACCAGTCTGCTTTATTTTAGCAAAAAAATTTTGTGAAAATACTATAAAAAAACAATTAGAAAGGATCTTGCCGAAATATAAAATACCTATCCATTTTTTCGACCTTTCCAGGCATAAAAAAAATGGGTTAAAATGGCATAGACAGGATCTAAAAAAAATCGCTGAAAAGGAAAATTTTTGTTTGTAAAATTAAAAAATTTCCTTTAAAAATTAAACTTTTACCAAGCGGATTTTCAAAGATTGTTTCATCGAGAGAATCCATTGAGAAAAATGAAAATACTGCTCTATAATCAGCTAAACTAATCGTATGAATAATATGAGTTCTAATAAGATAGACAAAACACATCTGCTTCAACGCTTTTTTAACCGCATATTTCCTCAAAAAAATAATGAAGTACCTGATAAATGGATGAAACTTTCTGTTAAAGAAAAAAATGAGTTATCAAAAAAATATCTAAGCAAAGCAGAGACTCTTTTACAAAAAAATGATTTGAAGGCCCTAAAATATTTTGAAGCTGCCTCCGAACTAGCACCTTCTGACCCAGAAAATTGGTTTCGCCAAGGAGTGGCCTTTTATCAATATGCTATCTTAGAAAATCAAGAAAAGGCCTTTCAATTAGCTAATAAAAATTTTACTGTCGCCTCTCAACTGGATACTGAAAATTTTGATATATGGCTAAATTGGGGTTTAACCCTTACTCAACTAGGCAAAGCGCACAGTGAGCTGCACTTTTTAACTGATGCTAAAGCGAAGTTTGAAACAGCCATTCGTTTATCAGATAGTCAATCCCCAGAAAAAAAGGGAGATTTATACTGGAAAATAGGTTTGTTATGGACAGCAATTTCTGAAGCTTCTGGAGAAGCAATCGATCTTAGGATGGCAATTCAATCTTTTTGTACTTCGTCCTCGTATCAAAATAACGCCTCTTCAGATTTTTGGAGAGACTTTGGAAATGCCTACTTACAAATGGGCCTTTTAATCAATGATTCGAAAATGTACTTCCAATCCATTGAATATTTTAGAAAGGTCGTCAAAAGTAACTCTGAATCGTATGAAGGATGGTTTTGTTTAGCCCAAGCTTATACCCAATTGTATATTAATACGATCGATGAGCACTATTATAACCATGCTCACGAATGCTTTACTCAGGCATTAAAAAAAAATAACACCAAAATTGAACTTTGGCTAAATTGGGCCCAGCTTTTAGGTGAAGCCGGCATTCTTAACAAAGATCCGCAAAGGCTTAAACTTGCCACACAAAAGTGCATAAGAGCACAAAATATTGACCCTAGGCATCCTCTTGTAATTGGCCAATGGACAGAATCGCTATCTCAACTCGGGCTTTTTACCAACCGTTTAGATTTAATGATTGAATCGGAAAATAAAATTATCAAGGCTGTCGATCAATTTCCAGATGAGCCTGAACTTTGGTATGCTTATGGTGTTTGCTTAATGGCTTTTGGAAAATACTATGAAGAACCAGATTTTATAGAAGCTGCTATTGAAAAAATACAGCACGGAATTTCCCTAGATAGATCCTGCGCCGAACTGTGGCATATATTGGCCAGTGCCTATTATGAATTAGGCTACTTTTTAGAAGATGTAGAGATATTCCAACAATCTTGCGACTTTTTCTCAAGAGCTTGTGATTTAAAACCCTCTTGTCCCTCACTTAGCTTCGGTTATGCAAAAGCTCTTTTAAAGCTTGCTGAGTGTACTGCTGATATAGATTCCTTGAAAAAAGGAACAGCACTTTTAGAGGCAATCATTCAATCACATAAAACTGCTATATTACAGCACCCTAATTGGCTATTTTACTACGCACTTAGCTTGTTTTTATTGGGCGAACTTACTGATGAAGAAAAGTATTACACAAAGGCCATCGAACTATTTTTACATGTCATTCTTGTTGACCCCCAATATCCTGACATTTACTTTAAAACGGCTCTTTGTTTCTCTCATCTAGCTGAAATTACTTTAGAAAAAGAAGTTTTCAGTAAAGCTATTAACTATTTCATGCTCGCAGTTAAACAAGAACCTGAAAATGATCAAATCTGGCTAGAATGGGGACTGACACTGACTCACCTTGCTGATCTATCGCAAAATGAAACAACCGCTCAAGCATTTTTTAAGGAAGCTGAACAAAAGATCATGCGAAGCGGCCAACTTGGCAATCAGCACGCATATTACCAAATGGCGTGCCTTTTATCTTTAACTAGACGTTATTCACAGGCCATGGAGTTCATTGAAAAAGCCCAGCTTTTTGATGCCCTGCCTCCTATAGAAGAAATTATGGAAGATGACTGGCTAGAAAATTTAAGATATACACAAGCTTTTTCAGACTTTATTGCCTGTTTAGAAACCAATCAAAACACTGCAGAAGAGCTTTAATTCTTTTTTTCTAAATCCAATCGTGATAAATTCATGCAAAATTAAAGGTCAAAATGGATAGAAGAGCGATACTTTTTATAATTTTAGTCACACTTACGTTTTATGGAGTAAACCATTTTTTTTCTTCTAAAAAAACGGACGAGACTAAAGAGTGGATAAACAAAAAACAAATTGAAAAAGTCTCAGAGACATCTAACATAAGAGTCCAGACCGAGACCGAGCAAGATTATAATGAAGAATTTTATGTCTTGGAAAATGAATATTTGCAATTGGTCTTTTCTACAAGAGGTGGCGCTTTAGCAGAAGTAAATTTACCATTAAAGTCTAAACAAAATCCTTCAAGCCCTATCAACCCTATTGAAGTTGACCGTATCATTAGCGAGAAATACCCACAAAATGATTTCTTTCCCTCTAAATCCTATTACGTAGCAACAGATACTGGAACGCAAAAAATTGCTAAAGGAAACAAAGGAGGATATTATCCTCTTTTACGAAGGACAATTTACAATTCCAACGGCTCTGTCTATCGAAGCGTTGATCCTAAATATTATGCTTTAAACATTTTATCTGACGACAGTAATACCGACACAGCAAGTTACAAAGTAAGAAGATTTGAGAAAAATTATATTGAATTTGAACTGTCTCAATCTAATAGACGGATTACTAAAATATTCACCCTTCCGGAAGGTCCTGAAGTTCCATTTGTGGTCAACTTAAAAGTATTAGTAGATGGGGATAAAAGAAACCTTTGGCTCACTTCAGGTGTTCCAGATGTTGAGCTCATTTCAGGAAAAGCAACTCCTGCTTTAAAGTATGAAATTAACAAAGGTAAAAAAACCACAGTAGATAAAATGAAGTTGCCTGATGCAACTAATACTGTTACATCTGTTTACCCAAACTGGACTTCTAATTCTAATGGATTTTTTGGAGTGATTGTTGATCCTCTTTTAGAACCCACTCAAGGATATAAAACAGAAAAAATTGATGGAAACACATTAGTACCTCGAATCTCATTAATTGATCCAGAATATAATCTCTATCCTGCAAAAAATTATCCTGGCTACGATATTTTAGTGCCATTGGCAAATACTTCATCAATGGACTTTAGGGTTTTTGCTGGGCCGTATGAAAGTGACATTTTAAAATATGTTGACAATGTCTATTCTGACCCTACTATCGGTTATAATCCTAATTACTTAGGAGCTCAAAGTTTTCATGGCTGGTTTGCTTTTATATCAGAGCCGTTTGCCAAGTTCTTATTTGTTCTTATGAGCCTTTTTCATAAAATTACTGGCTCTTGGGGATTTTCCATTATACTTTTAACAGTTGTTTTGAGATTGATGCTGTACCCGCTAAATGCTTGGTCATTTAAAGCGAATGCACGAATGCAAGAAGTAGCTCCTCTAGCAAAATCGATCCAAGAAAAATATAAAAGAGATCCCAAAAGAGCTCAAATGGAAGTCATGAAGCTCTACCAAGAAAAGAAAGCCAATCCATTAATGGGCTGCTTCCCTATACTTATTCAGATTCCATTTTTAATTGGTATGTTTGATCTTTTAAAGTCTACTTTTGAACTAAGAGGGGCATCTTTCATCCCTGGTTGGATTAACAACTTAACTGCACCTGACGTATTATTTAGCTGGAACTATCCTATTATTTTCTTTGGAACTGAATTCCACTTACTTCCTGTTCTTTTAGGTTTGGTCATGTATGTCCAACAAAAAGTTACCATGAAATTACCTAAAGACAAATCTAAATGGACTGATCAGCAAAAACAGCAAAAAGCTGTAGGAAACTTTATGGCCATACTATTTCTATTTATGTTCTATAAATTTCCATCTGGTTTGAATCTTTATTGGTTATCTTCTTCGCTATTAGGGATGCTGCAACAGTACTACAACACAAAAACTATGAAAAAAATATCCAGCGTACCTGTACGGGCATACTATTCACCTAAAGGAAAAAAGAAAAAATAGGAATTTTTTGGTGAAACAGTGGGAACTCTTCCTTCAATCTTTAGAAAAAGAATTAGGAAAAGCCAATGTTGACAAATGGCTAAGAACTTTAAAAATATGGAAGTTCGACGCTCGGAATATTTATTTAGAGAGCGACAACTCTTTTCAACTTTCCTGGTTTAAAGAGTATGTTGCTCCCAAACTCTCAACATTTAAGAATGCCAATTCTCAGTTAATTAAAGTTCATATAGAAGAACCGCAGCAAAAGAAAAAACAAGATATTCCTTCTAAAGAAGAATTATCTTTAAACTTTAAGCCATTAGATCCTATTTTTCACCTTTCTAATTTTTATCCTGCGAACAATAATAAAATCTTATTTCGCCTGCTTTGCGACCTTGCAAGATATGAAACCACCTCCCCTAACATATCACTTGGAACACTGAATCCTATTTATATTTTTGGCCCTTCAGGATCGGGTAAAACACATCTACTTACAGCTCTTGCAAAGTACTTTATTCAAACAAATAAAAAGGCTCTCTACGTTTCTGCTGATCTTTTTACAAAGCATGTAGTTTTTTCCATGCGCCAAGGGTATATGGATCAATTTAGAAAAACCTATAGAAACGTAGATGTTCTAATTATTGATGACATTCATTTGTTTGAAAAAAAATGGGCAACACAAGAAGAGTTTTTTCATACTTTTAATACCCTTCACACTGAAAATAAACAAATTATCTTAGCAAGTAAAGAACCCCCTATGCAATTGACGGAAATTGAACCTCGTTTGATAAGTCGTTTTGAATGGGGTCTTTCCTCTTCACTGGAACCACTACAAAAAGAAGACTTTATTAAATTGCTTCAACTAAGAGCCAAAAGCTATGCCATCACCTTGAAAGACTCTCTTTTGGACTTTTTTATCAGTGCATTTCCTTCTACACAAGATATTACGAAAGCTTTTGATACTCTAATTTTAAGAGCTTCAACTCCTTTAGAAGAAATATCTGAGAGTGATGTAGCTGTAATACTTAAAGATCTTATTCAAGAATCATCTAAAAAAGTTATAACTCATGAAGACATAATTAAGAGCGTAGCCTTTTTTTATGAATTAAAAGAAGAAGACTTATTGGAAAGAGCTCAAACTAAAGAATGTGCTAATGCGAGACAAATCGCTATGTACCTTCTTAGATCTGAATTGAAATATCCTTTTACTAAAATAGGAAAAGTTTTTAACAGAGATCATTCAACTGTAATAAGTAGCGTGAAAAAAGTTGAAAACCAAAAAGAAAGGGACGCTTCTTTAAAAGCGTCCCTTAAATCAATTACTAAGAAACTAGAAAAGTTTTCTTAGACTTTCTTATATCTATCTGTCATTGGTCCTGCTTGAGGCATTGGAGCTTTCCCCTGAGCTGGTGTTGGAAGTTTATACGGACCAGGATCTTGTCCAGCACATTTCTTTTTCACTCTCTCTCTCCACTGCTCAACTGTCTCAACAAATAATGGAGCAAATTTAGAAAGGGCATAGACCTCAACTCCAAGGCCCATATCAAGAACACAATGCATTAAAATCAGTTCTTCGTTAACAGCAACGCCAACGCCGCCGCCAGCCATTTGTCCACCTAATAAAGACCCCTCTAATAACATTTGATAAAGAGATAGCAAGATCTTGTCATCTTTTGGAAGACCATCTAAAAGAGGTGAATAAAGATAGAGCCTATCTGAGTTAGGTTCATAAGTAATATGAAGGGAAAAAGCATTATCAATCCCCAATATACAGGTATTATTTTCGTCAAATTCTAACCCTTCAAGCTTAAGTTCTTTTCCAAATTCTTTTAGGTTAGCCTTGGCATTTTCTAATGACATGAATGTCCTCCTTTAAAGAGTAACTTATAGTAATAATTAGTGAGTTTCTAGAATGAGAGTTTATCAGTAAAATTCTTTATAAGCAATAACAACCTATTGATCTTTTATTTTCTTATTGTGTTATAAGAAGCTCATTAAAAAGTTTTTTTAACATGATTCGAAAAATTGAAGAAAATCAAGTAAAACTGGGCTACCCTACCCCATTGGGGCCAAGTAAACGAGGGCAAGGAATTAATTTTGCTTTATTTTCTTCCCATGCACAAAAAGTAAGCCTTTGCCTATTCCTAGAAGGCAGCACAGAAATTTTTCAAG
>PFAC01000052.1:17209-27308 GCA_002773835.1 Chlamydiae bacterium CG10_big_fil_rev_8_21_14_0_10_35_9
GATCTTGAGTATGGTTTTCGCCTGCACGGTCCTTATAATTTAAAGAAAGGACATTTATTCACCCCCAAGCATATCGTTTCAGATCCTTTTTCAAGAGAATTAAGTTGGAGTCCTATTTGGAATGATCCTAAGGACACGTTAAAAAGTAAAGTTGTCCTCGATGGCTCTTTTGATTGGCAAGGAGTGCATAAGCCAAATCTCAACCTTTCCGATCTAATTATCTATGAAATGCACATTCGGGGTTTTACAAAAGATCAAAGCAGTAAGACGAAAAATCCGGGCACTTTTTTAGGTGTTATAGAAAAAATTCCCTATTTAAAAAAATTAGGTATTAACGCTGTAGAACTGCTCCCTATTTTTGAGTTCGATGAAACATCTAATAGCCACATCAACCCCCAAACTAAGAAAAAATTAACAAATTACTGGGGATACTCACCTGTTAATTTTTTCACTCCTATGAAGCGATATATGAGCTCCACTTCAGATATATGCTATTTAAATCAATTTAAAACTATGGTCAGAGAGCTGCATCGAAATAACATTGAAGTGATCCTAGATGTTGTATACAACCATACAGCTGAAGGAGGAGGCACTGAGCATGTTTTAAATTTTAAAGGAATTGATAACTCTACTTATTACTTACTAGACACCAATGGTCATTATCTAAATTTTTCAGGCTGTGGAAATACATTTAGCTGCAACAGCATCGTAGGTAAAGAACTGATTTTAGAATCTTTGCGGTTTTGGGTAAGTGAAATGAAAGTAGATGGGTTCAGATTTGACTTAGCATCGATTTTGACAAGAGATGAAAAAGGAAACCCAATGGAAAAGCCTCCTTTAATAGAAGCAATAAGCTTGGATCCAGTTCTTGAAGATACAAAACTTATTGCTGAAGCCTGGGATTGTGCGGGGCTTTACCAAGTAGGAACATTTCCTTCATGGGGTAAATGGATGGAATGGAATGGCTCATTTAGAGATACTGTGAAGAGATATATCAAAGGAGACACCAACTTAAAAGGTGAATTTGCAACGGTACTATTTGGTTCCCAAAATCTATATGGTGATATCAGAACTCCCTGTCACAGTGTAAACTATATAAGCTCACATGATGGTTTTTCATTATGCGATCTAGTTTCATATGATCAAAAACACAATGAAGAAAACGGTGAAAATAACCAAGATGGGATGAATAATAATCATAGCCATAATTATGGTTTTGAAGGGCCCTCAAAGGACCCTGCTATTTTGTCTGTTCGAAATAAACAGATTAAAAACTTTTTTGTATGTCTTTTAATTTCACAAGGAACTCCTATGCTTACCATGGGAGATGAAATTAGACATACAAAAAAAGGCAACAATAACTCATGGTGCCAAGATAATAGATTAAACTGGTTTCATTGGGACGAATTAGAAAAAAACGAAGATATTTTCACCTTTGTATCGCAGCTAATTGCCTTTAGAAAAAACCACCCCTGCTTAGGACACCCTGAGTTTTTTAAAGAAAAGGACGTTGACTGGCACTCAACAGAACTATTTAATCCTAAATGGGACGAAGACCTAGGATTCTTATCTTTTAACTTAAAGGAAAAAAACAACAATTGCTTGTACATTGCTTTTAACCCAACTATCCATTTAGCTGAATATAGTCTACCTGAACTGCAAGATGGATTGAATTGGTACTTAAAAGTAGACACATCCTTAAATTTCCCAAAAGATTTTTCAGAAGATTTAACTATCCAAATAAAAGAAAAATATTTAGTCAATCCACAGTCAATTATCATTCTTCAGTCTAGCTGATAATTTTCTATAGATTAGAATCAAAATCATTTGCTATGTTTTATTAAATGTAAGAATCAACTCTAAATGAGGCAATTGTATGCGCAAATGGTTGTGTTATCTATCACTGGTAGTACTTTTTACTGGTTGTAAGGAAAACTCTGACGAATTTTCACTTTATCATGAAGATGGTAGAGCTAAGCCGGTTGTTGTAATTACTCCTGTAATCGATTCAACATCTTATGAACTTCCTTGGAGTCTTGGAGAAGAGTTTAGCGATACAATTATTACCAAATTGGCTCAAAATGGTGTTCTGTACCTACCTGAAGACAACAAACACCACTCACACATATCTAAAAATCCTTTTGGAACCGACATCGAGTGGGTTAAAAATCACTATTCTAATGCAGAGTTTGTAGTTTTTCTTGAACTAGTAGAACATAAAGATGTTCATGTTAAAAAAAATGAAGAATCTACTGATGTTAAACTATGCTCCCACGACTTGAATATTGCTATGCGTATTCGCGCTGTAGACTTGAGAGGAAATAAGCCCAAAGTAATTTTACAAGAGCTAGTAAAGGATTCTTACTATATTTCTAAAAATGTTCTACACACTGATTACGATATTATTGTTTGGGGGGTCGATGAATACTTATCCTCTCCAATGGGGCTTGCCCATCTAAGTTTTTCCAAAGAAATAGCAGAAAGGATAAGCGATTACATACTCTTAGCTAAAAGTCGATAATGCTTCAAACTTTGCAAGCTCGTATAGAGATCACCTTATTATTAGGTTTGATCTCTGTCTTTATTTGTTACTTTGCATGGAAAAAAAAATTTTTCTCACTCCCAAAAGATGACTCTAAAGAAATCCAGATATCTCTTCCCCATGTAATATTGGCGTTTGTTATTTATCTATTTTCTTTGATATTTATTGGTCCACTTTTAATAAAAGCAATATCTTTTAAAGAGCCTTATTTATCTGAAGTAGCATTGATATCTTACTCTAATTTTCTATCGCTCGCTTCTGCGAGTGTTTTCCTTATCCTTTTTTACAAAAAGAAATATCATAGCTTTGACAAATCTATCCATCTGACTCCGAACAAAAACTTTTTAAGCGACATTCTAGTAGGATTTATAGCCTGGGTAATAACTATACCTTTAGTACTTTTTCTAAGTCAGTTTTTAGATTTGCTTACACTTGTTCTTTTTAATGTAAAAAAAGTACCAGAACAAGTTGCTGTCAGATTCTTAAAATCAACCATGGATAGTCCTTTATTTTTTTCTTTAGCATTATTTTCTGTAGTTTTTTTTGCCCCTTTTCTTGAAGAGTTATTATTTCGTGGATTTTTACAAACGTGGTTTAAAAAATTTTTAGGAAAATATGTAGCAATATTTGCCAGCTCCATTTGTTTTGCTTTCTTTCATTACTCTAAACATCAAGGAGTTGGCAATATCTCCATTATAGGAGCTCTATTTCCTCTGGCTTTTTTTTTAGGATTTATTTATGAGAGACAGAGATCACTACTAGCACCAATTAGTATGCATGCAATATTTAATGCAATGAGTGTAGTGAATTTAATATTTTTCGAGTGAAAAAATGAAAAGCAAAATTATTTATTTTTTTTTCGTTTGTTTTTCGTGCTTTTCTATGCAAAAGCCACTCCCCGTAAAATCTATTATTTCCTCAAGCAATAAATTTGGCTTATCCCTTCTACAACAAATACCTGATGAAAAAACTGTTCTTATTTCTCCTTTTTCTTTAACAGCTTCGTTATACATGCTTTACTTAGGATCAGAAGGAAAAACTGAAGCAGAAGTAAAGAAAGTACTTGGGATAAAAGTGGAAAAAAACATCTTAGCTACTTCTTTCCACGACTGGTCTAAAATGATACTACAAAAAAACCAGGATTGCTCTTTTTTCTTAGCCAATGGAATGTGGGCTGAAAAAACAACGCCCATTCTCCCCTCTTATAGCCGACTACTAAACGATGAGTTTCATGCTAAAATACAAAATGTCAATTTTTTAAATAAACCTTATGAAAATCTTCAAGACATCAATTATTGGATAGCACAAAAAACAGACTTTGAGATTGATAACCTTGTTTCTAAACAAGATGTTTCGTTCGACACAAAAATTCTACTTGGAAATGCCTTATCATTTAAAGGTAATTGGGAACTAGGATTTGACAGAGAATTAACCAAACCCTCTCCATTTTTTACTGATAAGAATAAACAGGTTTATGTTGAGATGATGCATCAAGTGCATGAATTTCCTTTTTTCGAAAATAATGAACTTGCAGCTATAGCTTTACCTCTCAGCTGTGAAACAACTACCAATCAGTTGTCTTTACTTTTCATCCTTCCTAAAAACTTTGCCTCCTTTTCCGTGGATGAAAAGAAAATTCTTAAGGTCTTATCTAACTTAAAACCTCAAATAATTGATGTTAAGATACCTAAGATTGTTCTTTTAGAAAAATATAACTTAAATAATGAACTGAACAACCTTGGGATGAATAACGCCTATTCAAGGGTTGCTAATTTTTCCTCTATAAATGGAAAAGTTGATCTTTTTCTCAGTGAGGTGCTACATGGAGCTTCTTTATCTTTAAACGAATATGGAATTGACACATCTTTAGAAAATAGCTCATCCATTAATTTGCAAAGCTTTGAACACCAGCCAAACAATTCTTTTTTAGTGAATAAGCCTTTCTTCGTTCTCCTAATGGAAATGAAATCAAAATCAATTGTCATGATAGGAAAAATAGCAGAACCTCCCCCAACTATTCGATGAAATACTCTATAAAAACTTTTGGTTTCTCTGATATTGGTCTTACAAGAAAAAATAATGAAGATGCTTTTATAGCTTTAGATCAACACAACTTTTTTGCCTTAGCAGATGGCATGGGAGGGCATAATGCTGGAGAGATTGCAGCAAAAAAAACAATACAGTCTCTAAGTGAGTATGCTAAAATTAACTTTCGATCTGATTATTTTAAAATATCATTAAAAGAAGCAATTACAGATTTAAATCAGTCTATTTATGAAGCAAACCAGTTGGTTTTTAACCTAAGCAGGGATCATGAAAGCTTTCAGGGTATGGGTACAACTGTTTGTTGTTTGTATCTTCATAATGCAGATGCTGTTTTCGCCCATGTAGGTGATAGCAGAGTCTATCTCTATAGAAATAATATTTTACATAAATTAACTGAAGATCATTCTCTTTCAAGGGAATCCTTTAAAGAAGTTCCTCATCCATATAAAAATATAATCACACGAGCCATAGGGATTCAAAGGGAAGTCCTCCCAGACATCGGACATATTAAAATAAAAAAAGACGATATATTTTTCCTATGCTCAGATGGGCTCACTGATTTTTTGCATCACGAAGAAATAAAAAATATTTTAAAAGAAAAACACTCTTTAAAGCTTACAGTACAAAAACTTATTGATAATGCCAAAGAAAATGGTAGTCGTGATAACATTACTATTTTAATGGTTAAAATTCATGGATGAATGGATTTATTTAGATAATAATGCTACAACACAGCTGGCTCCAGAAGTTAGAGACGCTATTTTACAAGAAATGCATAGCTTTCCATCTAACCCATCCAGCATTCATCATTTTGGGCAGATGGCTAAAGCTAGGCTAGCTAATGCCCGCCATTTAATTGCCCAGTTTTTAAAAGTGAAACCTGCTGAAATACTTTTTACATCAGGTGGAACTGAGTCAATGAATATGCTAATCCGAAGATTTCCTAAGGGCCGCATTATTACATCTGATATTGAACACTCTTGCGTATTTAAAACCTGCCAATACCTAGAATCCATTGGCTATGATGTTGTCTATTTAAAAGCTCATGAAAAAGGATACATAGACCCCGAAGATGTGAAAAAAAATATTACTACAAGCGATACCTTAATAGTCCTTTCAGCTGTGAATTCCGAAACTGGAGTAAAAAACAAAGTTAGAGAAATTGCAAAAATAGCAAAAGAGTCGTCTGCATATTTTATTGTTGATGCAGTGGCTCTTTTAGGAAAGGAGCCATTTGAAATAATCGATGGCATTTCAGCAATGGGATTTAGTTCTCATAAGTTCCATGGCCCTACAGGATCCGGCTTTGTATATCTTAGTAAAAAATGTAAAATTTCACCTTTCCATTTAGGAGGTGAGCAAGAGTATCAATTAAGAGCTGGAACAGAAAACTTACTTGGCATTATTGGAATGGCTAAAGCGGTAGAGCTTTTACAAAACAACGTAGAGGAGTTTTCAGCAAAAATGGCTAATTTGCGCGATTTATTTGAGTCTCTACTTATGAAAAATATACAAGGTGTAAGAGTTAATGGCACTGGGAAAAGGATTCCCAATACTTCAAATTTAAGTTTTGAAAAGATAAATGGTGAGAGCTTGCTAATTAGTCTAGATTTAGAAAAAGTAGCTGCCTCTCATGGATCTGCATGCTCATCAGGAGCGATAGAGCCCTCAAGAGTATTATTAAATATGGGCTTAGACCCCGAAAGAGCCAAATCATCTATTCGATTTTCACTTTCCAGGTATACGACCAAAGAAGAAATTGAAACCGCAGCCTCTATCATTCAGAAGACAGTACAACAACTTAAAAATATTAAATAGATTTCACAATAATTGTTTTAGCCCCTAATAAAGAGGGTTCAATTACTGTAAATTCATATTCATCAATAAGAATGCTTTCCCCTTTTGAAGGATGATGTTTGAGTATTTCATTAATTAAATCACTAAGGGTTTCAATTTCAGGATAATTTAAGTGAGCCTGGAATTGCTTATTGAATTCTTCAATTGTCATTGCACCAGAAAGTGTCCGTTCGACCAACCGTTTTGTTTTAATAGATTGTTCATCAATAACCTCAACTTCACCAAAAAGCATTTCAATAATCAAATCCAGAGTAATCAACCCCAAGGTTTTTCCTGTAGAGTCTAAAACGACAGCTACATTCTGATTGTTTCTTTGAAATTGCTTTAAAATTTCTACAACAGAGTTATTTTCAGTAATAAACCATGGTGGTTTAGAAAAATCAGCCACTTTTTGAGATTCTTGAGCTTTTAGCAGATCTCTTGTTTGAATCACCCCAACTAAATTCTCTTCATTCCTGTGATATACTAAAATATAAGAAAAGTATTTCACACTTAATGAATTTCTAATTTCTTTAAAAGTAGCTTCACTAGAAAAAACAGGAGTTAAGTGAAGAGGAATCATTATGTTTTTAGCATATTTATTTCTTAGAGAAAAAATATTTCCCATAATAACATTGACATCCTGCTTGGATTTGGTCTCACTTTCTTCAAAAGCCCTTTGGATTTCTTCTTTAGATAAATAAAATGCACCAGCAGACTTCTTCCCAAAAAGCCAATTAAAGAAAAAGGATATTCCGTTTACGATGATAATTACAGGAGTTAGAATTTTACTCACAAAAATAATAACAGGTATGCCTAGTAATGCCACATGTTCAGAGTATCTTCTAGCTGCAAACATGGGAGCTAACTCAGCAAAAATTAATACGATGAGAACCTGAGTTACTGGGGCAAGTTCTGGCGGCAAGTTTATTGACTCATAAAAACGTCTAGACGCTTCTGAACCTACTTGTAAAAATGTATTCACCCCTATTAATGTCGTTCCAAATAGTCTAGAAGGCTTATCTAGTAAATGCTGAAGCCAGACTGCCCTATGCATATTTTGGCTTACAAAATATTGCAGCCTTACCCTATTAAAGGAAACAGCAGCCATTTCAAACATGGAAAAAAAGCCATGTATAACAATAGATATGAAAGTTAGAAGAAGAAAAAATACCCAATTACCCATTATTGCCTTTTTTCTTTACTGGTTTAATTTTTCTAATATAAATTCTTCTAACTTTATTAGGATCAGCAGCTAGGACATAAAAAAGAAAATCATTTGTAACATATTTTGTCCCTGTTTTTGGAATATCTTCCAGCTGTTCAGTAAGCCAACCACCTATTGTCACAACATTTTGAGGATTCGTTAGCTCCACTTGGAAAATATCTTCAAACTCGCTTAGCTCCATTTTACCACTAGCTATAATAACATCTGTTCCTGATCGTGTGTACCTTTGCTTTTTATCTCTTAGATCAACGATCTCTCCTACAATGGACTCGATTAAATCTTCTTGTGTAACTAGTCCCGAAATAGACCCATACTCATCTACTACAATAGCCAGGTTTTCTCCTTTTTCTCTTAGTTTCCGCAAAGTGAAAAAAGCATTGGTTGATTCAGGAATAAAAAGGGGTTTTTTACATATTTTTTTCAAATCATCTGGGCTTTTAATGGTATCTTTATAAAAAAAAAGTCTTCTAACAGATATGATCCCCTCTATATTATCCAAATCCTTATTGCATACAGGAACTCTTGAACACTCTTGTTCAACCATAAGGTTAATAAGAGAATCAACAGACTCATTAATGTTGAAATAAAGAATTTCCTCTCTAGGTCGCATTACCTCTTTTACATAAGCCTCTTGAAGCTCTAAATACCCAGAGGCTAGTTCTGTCTCATCAGAATGGAGTATTCCTCTGGCTTTCGAGGTCTTTAGAATATGCTCTAATTCTTTAGCTGAGATTTTCTTTTCTTTTTTTAAAAAAAAGAAAAGAAACCTTGAAATATAGTTTGTTAGAGAAGTCAGCCAAGACCTAACTGGTCCTAAAAATATTTCGATAAAAGCAATGGGTTTAGCAACCTTATTAGAAATCCAGTCATTATTAGAAAGTGCCAAAGATTTGGGTATTACCTCCCCAAAAACAAGGGTTAAGGCAAGCGGAATTCCAACTTTTAAAAACCAGCTAGCAAGATCGTCAAATAAAGAAGAAACTACGTTTTGCACCATAATATTGGCCAAAACATTAAGCATCATTAATGTTACAAGCAGTTCTCTTGGGTTGCTTAGAAGACGTGCTATAATTTTTTTATTAGAATCTTCTGATGACTTGTAAGATTTTAAAGTAAAATGAGATAGCGAAAAAAGGGCAGTCTCAGAAGCTGATAAAAAAGCAGAAAAAAATATTAGCAAGACCAGTAAAAAAATTAAGATGGAAATTAGCATCTTATGACTTATTCTTTCTTAAAGTGAATTTTTAAGTACCCTTCTGGAACAACTCCTAACTGCTTCATCAATATTAATTCAATCCAGGCAGGGTCACTTTGTGAGCAAATTTGCAAAGACAGATCATCCTTTTCTTGAAGAGCCTTGTCCCTAGCAAGCTCCAAATGAGCGAGCTTCTCTTGTAAAAGAAAAATATCATGCTTTCTTTTCTTAGCAAAGTGATTATAACCTAAAAAACAAAGCAGGCATACAGAAATTACCCACCAGGATTTAATGAATAACTCGTTAATAATGAATTGCTTTGAAAAAAAACGCATAATTTTTTAAGATTCCACCCTTTAGCTAAATATCCTAAATTAAGAATTAATTTTCAAAATAAATACACTATAGGCATGGAAGAGTTATTTCACGTGGTTGACGCATATATTTTCCATTCCTATCAGCATAAGATACTTCACATACTCCTTCCGCTTTAAAAAAGAGTACCTGAGCTAGTCCCTCATCAGCATAAATTTTTGCTGGAAGTGGTGTAGTATTGGATATTTCTAATGTCACATATCCTTCCCACTCTGGCTCGAAAGGAGTCACATTTACAATGATGCCACATCTGGCATAGGTAGACTTACCAACACACAACGTTAAAACGTCTCTAGGAATTTTAAAATATTCAACACTTCTTGCTAAAGCAAAAGAATTAGGAGGAATGATGCAAGTCTTGCCCTTAACGTCGACAAAGGAATCTTTATTAAAATGTTTAGGATCGATAATAGAGCTATGGACATTGGTGAATACTTTAAATTCAGGACCTACTCTAAGATCATAGCCATAACTGGAAAGACCATAACTTATCAATCTTTCTTCATTAGTTTCTCTGACTTGACCTTCTACAAAAGGTTCAATCATTTTCATTTCTTTAGCCATTTTTCGAATCCATCGATCAGAACACAGGGTCATTATTACTCCATTTTTTTACGCTAAGGATTTAGATATAGCGTTTGAATTAGTTTCTTGCTAGAATTTTTAAAAGATAGTGAAGATAAAAACTCAACTATGACTGATCATTATATTGAATCTAGCTGGTCAAAGCAAGATGCTAATTTTGAAATGCCTTTAAGGCCAGATTCCATTGACTCTTTTATTGGGCAAGATGCTGTTCGAGAACGACTCAACGTGCATATTGGTGCAGCTAAACAAAGAAATGAGCCTTTAGGCCACCTTCTTTTTTTTGGCCCAC
>PFAC01000052.1:27446-27949 GCA_002773835.1 Chlamydiae bacterium CG10_big_fil_rev_8_21_14_0_10_35_9
TATTTATTGATGAAATTCATCGTTTAAATAAAGCGGTTGAGGAAGTGCTTTATCCGGCGATGGAGTCGGGGCATTTGGATATTATTCTGGGTAAAGGGCCGTCAGCGCGCACAATACAGCTTGATTTGCCGTCATTTACTCTTCTTGCCGCCACTACGAGAGTTGCTATGTTATCATCACCTCTTCGTTCAAGGTTTTCAGGCGGAGTATTTCGTTTGAATTTTTATAAAGAGAACGAAATAGAAACAATTATTTCGCGTTCTGCTGATATCTTAAATGTCTCTATTGAAGATGGGGCTGTAAAAGAAATAGCAAAAAGAAGCCGTTTTACTCCAAGAACGGCAAATTATCTTTTAAAAAGATGTCGTGACTTTGCGCAAGTTAATAAACAAAATCTTGATAAAAAAACAGTCCGCGATGCCCTTATCCTTTTAGAAATAGATGAAAAAGGGCTAACTTCTTCTGACCGCGCTATTCTTGAAACAATCATAGGAACATTTAAT
>PFAC01000017.1:0-303 GCA_002773835.1 Chlamydiae bacterium CG10_big_fil_rev_8_21_14_0_10_35_9
TTATTGTAGCGATCGTTGCAGGTGTTTTTGGTTTTGGCGGGATTGCAGCTGGAGCTACAACCATCGCACTATGGCTTTTTTGGATATTTGTAATCATAGTTGTTATAACACTTGTGATGTGGTTAGTTCGTAGAGGGCACTGAGTCTAATGTTAATCACTTTTTCCTCTAACAAGAGTATCAGCGATGTTACTCAAGCTTTGGAGGCTGCTGTCAAGTCTCAAAAATTTGGAGTCATGCAAATTCATGATCTCAAGGAGAGCATGACTAAAAAGGGCATAGAATTTGAAAAAGACTGTTTGAT
>PFAC01000017.1:320-462 GCA_002773835.1 Chlamydiae bacterium CG10_big_fil_rev_8_21_14_0_10_35_9
CGGATCAAGCGAAGAAGGTCCTCGACCAAAACATGAGTATCTCCGTTGTTTTGCCCTGCCGGATCTCTATTTATGAGGAGGAGGGGGGAACAACCCTAGCTACATTGAAGCCAACGATTCTTTTAGACCTGTTTAATACGCC
>PFAC01000017.1:536-11083 GCA_002773835.1 Chlamydiae bacterium CG10_big_fil_rev_8_21_14_0_10_35_9
AAAAAGAATAAAGTGGTTAGCACTTACATCTTTATTTATCTTTTTAGCCCTTGTGCTGGGATGGCTTAGATGAAATTGACAAATGCATTTTCCTTTAGGTAAAATCTATAGGATTTTTCAGAATATATTAAAAATATGAGTCAGTTTAAGGTTACTTCAGAGCAAGAGTTATTTCTGCTTGGGAATTAGAGCCTCAAGAAAGAGGGTACGAAGTTTTACTTATCGAACCTTACTATGATAGCTTGCTTAGGCTTAGTGTAGAGTCAGGCAAAGGTCTGAAAATCAGTTCGGTTCTTTTAACTTTTCTTGACCTTTATCATTTCCCTCTGCGAGGACAAGAGCAGGCTGAATTTATAGCAGAACGTGTCCCAGAACTAAAACGCATCTACAAGAATCGCAACGAAATAAAGCCCAAGAAAATAAAATTATCTCCGAATTTCTAAACTCGATCGGCCCATGGCGTGAATTTATTGTTATCGGAGGTGGATTTGCCCTGTTATCTATAAACTCTATCTGGCTGATCTAAAACTAGAGAATATCCCAATAGGAACACGAGATATTAATTCTTCGCAGGGTGCTAGAAATCTCTAAAAAGAATATCGCAAAATATCTCCATGAAGCTGGATTCACACATGTTTTCAAAGGTGTAGAGATCCCTGCAACGGAAGTGTATATCAAGGAGATCGATGGTTTAGAGGTGGAGATAGAGTTTCTAACGGATTCCGCTACTTGAAATAATAAAAACAAAAATGTGATTATTAGAGGTGTCGTCGCTCAGCCTCTAAGCTATTTGACTTTGAGTTTGCAGACGACAACAGAGTTTCAGATTATAGTAAAAACGGACGACCTCTTCAAGAAGGAGACATTTTAGTTCAAAATGATCTTGCGCGCACATATGAGTTGATAGCGAATCAAGGAGTTGCAGCTTTCTATAAAGGTGAAATCGCTTTGAGCATTGATGCTCAGCTGCGAAAATTAGATAGTTTTCTATCTATTGAAGATTTACATGATGATGTAGCTGAGTGGTGGGAACCTGTTGAAATTAATTATAAAGGATATGATATTTATACAATTGGAGCTCCAAGCAATGGATTTGTTTCCCTTCTTATCCTTGGAATTATGAGCCATTTCACTCCCAATAACAAAGAACATAACTCACAGAATTATTTACATTTTTTGTTAGAGGCAGTAAAAGCTTCCAATAGAATACGACTTTCAACTCCTGGCACGCCTGAAGCTAAAGACTTCATTACAAATCAACTGCTAACAGATGATAACTTTTTTTCTATTGCAAAGAGTATTAACAAGGAAAAGGCATCCACTCTGCAAGGAGTTGAAGAGGGAAAGGACACAACTCACTTTGTTATCATTGATCAAAAAGGTAATATTGTAAGCTCAACGCAAACGTTGGGGAATGGATTTGGTAGCAAGATCATGATTGAAGGCAGGGGCATATGGATGAATAATGCCATGGCTTTCTCTACGTTTGAACCGAAAGACAATCCTATGGATGTTCATGCTGGAAAATATAAATTATCTTCTAATTCTCCTATAATAATACTTAAAAATAGTACTCCCTGGGCAGCTCTAGGAACTCCAGGTGGACATACTATTCCGCAAAATATCTCTCAAGTTGTTATGAACCTTATCGATTTTAAAATGGGTATGCAAGATGCTATTGATGCTTCAAAGGTAACTTTCTTAGAAGAGGAAAATGTGGTTAAACTAGAAAGTGGAATAAAAAAATCCGTTATTTCTTCCCTGAAGGAAAAAGGCCATACTATTACTTATGGAGATATTGGAAATGCAATGGGAGTTAAGATTTTTACTAATACTAATAGTATCTCGTTTGATGTAGGTGTTGATAAACGAAGAGATGGTTGGTCCCAAGTAAATATTCCACAAAAAATTTGGGAGTCTACATCAGCCATTGATTAAGCTTCTCTTGCAAAGCCTCATGCTTGTGGGGTAATATCCTACTTAACAATTTTTATTCGTGCTTTATATATGACAAATGCAGTTTCTCCAGATCCAGTTGCTCTTCCTATTTTTGATGCCTCCAATGATCAAATTGTACATCAAGAAGAAAGAATTTCATCAGCTGCTTTAAAAAAAATACAACAAACAGTCTCTGATTTAAAAGTTAAGTTACTGTCTAAACCTTTTACGCAAAAGACTTTAGAAGAAATTCAGAATAATACAGAAGAAGCAATATTTAGAATTAGAAGCGAACGCTTTAATCCTAAGTATATTTCTAAAGATGATAGAACTTTGAGTGAAGCTGTCAGTAGAGGGGATATAGCTATTGTCAGAGAGCTTTTTTTGAAGGGATCTAATCTAATAGTAGATCACTTCAATAATAGTAACGCTCTTTGTGATGCAATTCTTGGTGAAAATCTTGAGATGGTCAAGTTACTCGTTGAGCATGGTGTTGCTATTACCCCTCACCATCTTTACATTGTTAATATTAGAAATCTTGAGATGGTCAAACTACTCGTTGAGCTTGGTGCTGAAATTAACACTCAATTCAATGGTGAGTCACTAGTTCAGAGAGCTCTTAGAGTGGCCTTTGCGCATGAGGGATATGAAACTTTTGAGGAGGCGCTTGCAGAATATGATGGCTATGAATATGACGGTTATGAGATTGTTTGGTACTTACTTAGCTTGGATGGAATAGAGCTAAGTATCTTATCTACTGAAGAAACAACTTATTTGTTTTTCAGAGTTCTTAAAAGCGAACCGGAAGAATGTGAAAATATTGCAGTCAAGCTCGTAGAAGCTGGCATCGATGTTAACGCAATCTACGGTAGTGCGACCCCTTTAAGGGAGGCTTGTCAAAAAGGCTATATACGGCTTATAGAAAAAATACTTTCCTATCATGATATAAACATTAATGCACATGAGCCAATATATGGTCTTACAGCGATTCATCAAGCTGTTTTTTCAGAAAGTCTTGAAATTGTAAAGCTTTTGCTGGCGCATGGTGCAGATATTAATATCAAGGACTGGCGTAATGAAACACCTTTGGCAGGTGCTCTTTGCTCATTTCATTTAAAAAAAGAAGTAGCTTTATATTTAACTTCTTTGCCCAATCTTAATTTAAATCTTCTTACAAAAGCAGACAAAATGAGACTGCTTCGATTTATAATTGATGATGAATCTTTTGATTTTGCTGTTACAAGCGATTTAATTGCCTCTTGGGTATATCCAGGCGTTACAATTGCTGATGAAATTGATCCAAATCTAAAAGAGTTTGCAATTGATTTGATACAAACTATTATATTTGAGAAAAAAAATGAGATGCCCATTTATCTTTTTTTCTACTGCTATTTTAATGTGAGTGATTGGGACAAAAGAAAACTTCGAGCGAAAATTTTTGATAAATTGGATCGTAGATGTGCAAATCTAATGGCTATACAAAAGTGTCTTTGGTTAACTGAATCTATAAAGATGCAACAGATGCTGGCATCTGACCAAGCTTTAACTAAATTACAACGCTATGAAATTATAAAAAAAGAAATACAAAAGCTCTTAGTTGCAAATTCTAATAGCTTAAATACTCTTGATGAGATGGATGAGTTACCTTCAGACCTCAATAATCTGGTTAAAGAATATTCCGTTAGTTTTTTTGATATCTAAATCAATTGCGCAGGTTAACTGGTTGCGCTTCAAAAAAGAGATAGATCTATAATTGAAGTGATTCTAGCTTAGAAATTTTTCTAAAGGAGTTTTTGCTTTATCTAATTCGTTTCCTGGTTCGAATTCCTTACATCAACTTTCACAAATTTTTAAAAAAAATAGAAACACATAAAGTAAAATCTTTATTTTTTTTTAACAAATTTGTAGAGTTTCCCCTACTGAAAAAATGGAGGTTTTCAAATGTCAGTACAAACACAAACTCTTCGAGTTTCAGATGCACAGTTTAAAGATGCTGTAGGATTATTAGGGGAATTCGTAGCTATTCCTTCTGTAAGTAATCCTGATAGTGAAGACTATCGACCAGAAAACATGCAAGCTGCTGCGAATTTTTCAGCTCGAAAATTCGAAGATCTGGGCTTTAAAGTAGAGATTTTAACAGTTGGGGATTCACAACCTTTTGTAGTTGCGCAGAAAATACAAGATAAAGCTTTGCCAACCATCCTTCTTTATGCACATGGAGATGTGCAGCCAGTCGAGCGTAATCAGTGGGATACAGATCCTTTTGTGATGGTGGAAAAAGATAACCGCTTATATGGACGTGGAGCAAGTGATGACAAAGCGGGAGTTGTAGCCATGATGACAGCATTCCAGGCTTATAAGGAAGCAAATCGTCCTCTTCCTTGCAATGTGACGGTATTGATTGAACATGAAGAAGAATATGGTTCAGGTCACATGGGTGCATTTTTGCAAGAACAAGCCAAGCGTTTGCAAGCATCCGCTATGCTTATCTTAGATGGTGGCAATAAAGATACACAAACAGGAACTACAGAAAATTCAACAAGGGGAGTTGTTACTTTTGAAATGGAAGTGACAGCGCTTGAAAAACCTGTTCATAGCGGTACTGGCTGCTTAGTTCCAGACTCTGGTATGGCGATGGCCAAACTTATTGCTTCACTGGAAAATCCAAGGAATATTCCAGGATTTATGGATGACTGTGATCTAATTTCAGAAGAAGAAGTGAGACTATTAGATGAAAGCTCAATAAGTGAAGAGGCTTATAGAGAGGAAAATGGTGTTTTGCCGGGTGGAGTATTGCGAGGCAATCCTGCGGAGTCAATTTTTAGAAGAATTGTAGAAGAGCCAAGCTTGAGTATTTTAAATATGACTTACGGTAAAAAGGGGGGAGGAAACTCTATCCAAGATAAGGCTCACTGTACTTTTGGAGTTAGACTGACTCCAGGACAAGATCCAAATCGAATTACCAACCTTGTGATCAATTATCTGCATTCTCAGACTGTTCATGGAGGCTGCGGTTTAAACGTGAGACAAGCTGGTTTAACATCTCCTGCTTGGAAAGCTAACTTATCAGGTCCTTTCGCTCAGTGTTATATGAAAGCTCTTGAAAGAACATATACTAAGACAGCTGTAATGCCAACAGGGGGCACACTTCCTTTAATTACTGATTTTGAACAAGCATTTCCTGAAATGGAAATCCTTGTAGGTGCAGTAGAAGATCCTAAGACTGCAGCTCATAGTCATAATGAATCTCAGGATATAGGGATTCTTCGAAATGCTATGGACTCCTTGATTGAGTGGATGGAAGAAATAGGAAAAAACATTAAGCCTGCTTAAAAGTCTTAATACCTTCCTTCTGAAAAAGGAGGAAGGTTTATTACTTCTCATATTTTCTAGGGAAAACCAAACTCTTACATCTCTAATCAATCTTTATTAGTAATCAGTCGATTTGATTAGACTTTTTTATAACCTAATTTTTATAGGTTATAATCTAGCTACTTAATTATTTATATTGGTAAAATTATCGTTAAAAAAAATACTAAGGTTGTAAATGAGAAATTTAATAACAATATTAATTGTGTTTTTATTTTCTATAAAAGGATTTTCAAGTGTTTCTGAAAATCTAGGACCCGATGAAAACTTTGCAAAAGATCAGCATCAAATGCTCAGCCCAAAAATAAATAAAAACATTTTTTCTCAAAATGATGGGAAAGTTTATGCGAAATTTGGTCACTATTCAGGAGGTTCCAAAGCGGTAAGTTTAGGCCATAGGAGTAAGTTGGCGCCTTATATAAGTATGGGGTACAGAACTCAAAATAATTATATTGGGCATGACTTTTCTGTAAGCGAAGTGTTTGTTTATGATAAATATACTTCTTACAATGATCTTAGTTTAGAATATTCTTTTTTGTGCTACCCACTTCCAAATGTAGCTAAAGAAATTTATTTTGGACCTACAACTGGTTTAAGCCTTTTTTCTGTTCGTTGGGATGGTTTCGTTATGATTCCCATGGTTAATTTAGGAGGATTGCTTGGAGCTCAATATAAGGTAAAAGATAAGGTGCATTTTATCCAAGTTAAAGTAGGGGCTCAAACATTACCTAAAGTTTGGTTCACTGGGGCATCGATTTCTTATGGAGTTTCATTTTAAATTAGTTGGTGTTTAGGTGAGATAGGCCTTTCTAATTTTGTTTTAGAAAGACCTTAATGAAGAGACAGAAAACATCGCTTTTGCTTCATAGAAACAATTTTTTGCACTATTATTTTATGGACTGTTACAAACGTTTAGGAAGAATGGATATTCGTAGGCAAATCACTCAAATTATTGAACAGATTGACCCTTTAGATGAGGAAGAAAATAAACATAAAAATTTAGTGTCTGAATGGATTAATTCTGGGGCTGAGCTTTTTAGAATACAAAAGCCAGATATCCCTAAAATGCACCTCGTATCTTATTTTGTTCCAGTTGATGAAATTAGAAAGAAGATCTTGCTAGTACATCATAAGAAAGCAAACTTGTGGCTTCCCCCTGGAGGACATGTTGAAAAAAATGAACATCCGCAGCAAGCAGTTATTCGAGAGATGGAAGAAGAACTGTTTACACCGGCTATTTTTCATCTAAACCATCCTGTATTTTTAACAGTTGCAAAAACAGTCAATAATATGGATTTTCATACGGATGTATCGCTTTGGTATCTTGTAAAGGGAGATGCAAGGATGGATTATGCATTTGATGAGCAGGAATTTTATAAAATACGATGGTTTTCTCTAGATGAAGTTCCTAATGAACAAGTAGAGCCTTATTTGTCTAGATTTTTAAAAAAACTAAACTCTCTTACTTTAGTTAGTGATTAAATAAAGTTGATATGCCTATGAAGTTCGAAATTACAGAATCACCATCAAGTCAGGAAGTAGAGTTTCTCTCACAAAAAATTAATGAAGAAGCTACAGAACAGAGGCAAGCCTCTGCTTTTGCCGTCTTAGTTCGTGGTGAGTCAGGAAAAATACTTGCAGGATGTAATGGATCTATTGTTTTTGGCTCAATATACACAGATCAGCTTTGGGTGGATTCTTCTTTTCGAAGAAAAGGAGTTGGTAAAAAGCTCATAGAAAAAGTGCATGAGTATGGTAAGGAAAATGGATGTTCTAAAGCTACTGTGACAACGATGAGCTTTCAAGCTCCTGACTTCTATAAAAAACTAGGATATAAAGTTGATTTTATAAGGAAAGGCTACAATAAAAATGCAGGATGCATTTTTATGTCTAAGCATTTATGAGAAAAAAATATGTATTTAAACTCAATGAAATTACCTCACAAAAAACTTCAAGATTTAAAGAATGTTGGAAAAGCTACTCTGCAAGATTTACACCTTCTTGGAATTTATTCTGTCTCTGACTTGTCTCATCATGATGCAACCGAGTTATTCCAGCAGCTTGAAAAAGTAACCAATAAACGACAAGACCCGTGTGTTTGGGATGTATTTGCAGCTATTATTCACGAGGCAACTACAGGAGAGCCCACTACGTGGTGGAGTTGGACGTCTAAAAGAAAGGATCTACAAAAGTCAGGAAAATCCCTGCACGTAATTTAATACTCAAAAGAAAGGGTCTAAGAATATGGAAAAAGCTTGTCAATATCTCAACTTTAGCCATGCAGAGATAGAGAAAGTTTGTCAGCAATATTTCCTAAATGGAAGGCTTCAAAAATTTGAAATCCTTTCAGGAGGAGCTGTTAATACAACTTTCAAAATTTACTGGGACAATGATTGGTATGTCTTGCGATTTTATGTTAGGGACAAGAACTTAGCATCTATTGAAGAAAGTGTTTACCGACTGGTGCAAAATACAGTTCCTATCCCTGAAATGCTTTTTGCCTCATTCGAGCCTTATCCCTTTGCAATTTTTCGGTTTTGCCGCCAACCTCATATCTATGATGTGAACAAGAAGTATTCTCAAAGGCTTTCTTATGATCTTGGTGCAGTATTAGCAAAAATTCATTCTTTTTGCTTTCCTTCTGCAGGATTGTTTGGCAAACATTTAACTATTACCACCTTATTTGAAAAGGGGAGCAGTCCTTATTTTGAATACTGTTTAAAGCATTTAACCCCTGGTTCTCATGTGTGGAACCATTTAGGAGAAGCTCAATCAAAACAGGTTATTCATTTTATTGAAAAACATAAAGATTACTTTCCTACTATTAGAAACAGGGGATGCCTTGTTCATTCGGATTTTAAACCTGTTAATCTTCTTTGGGATGAAAAGTTAGGTTTAACAGTTTTGGATTGGGAGTTTGCTCATAGTGGTGATAAAATCATAGATTTTGGAATTTTATTAAGACATTACCAGGACTTTCCTTTAGATATTTCCTACTTAGAAAAAGGATATAAAGATAACGGAGGGCAGTTAGTAGTTGATTGGGTTCAACGGGCTCGAATTACTGATTTTATCAATATTATTCAGCTTTTGAACACTTCACTAGTGCAACCACAATTATTCCAAAGTCTAATTAGCAGCCTAAATTTTACTATATTGAACTGGAATGAATTACGCCCAGTACTGGAGGAATCATAATGGAAGATATGAAAAACAAAACCGCTATTATAACTGGAGCAACCTCTGGAATAGGCCGTGCAACAGCAATTTTACTGGCTCATCACGGTGTTAAAGTGGCTCTGGCTGGAAGAGATGCAAAGCGAGGCCAAGAATTAGAAAAAGAGATTGTATCTTTAGGATCTGATGCTTTTTTTATCAAAACGGATGTTTCAAAAGCTGAATCAGTAAGAAATTTGATTCAGTCAGCTAAAAAAAAATTTGGGGAAATCCATTATGCGCTCAATAATGCAGGTATTGAAGGAGCACTTGGATCATTAGTAGATATGCAAGAAGATGATTTTGATGACGTTATCTCAACTAACTTAAAGGGCGTGTGGCTATGCCTTAAACATGAGCTGGAAACAATGACAGAAGGCAGCTCTATTGTTAATATTTCAACAAATATTACTCGTATGGGTATGCCAGGAACGGGAGCTTATACAGCAAGTAAGGCTGGCGTAGAAAGTCTTACTAAAGTTGCTGCAATAGAACATGGGAAAAAAGGAGTTAGAATTAATGCAATTAGCCCAGGTGCTGTGGACACTCCCATGATTCATCGCATTTATCCAGGAGAAGAAGACTTCAAAAATATATCAGAGCAAAATCCATTGGGAAGAATAGCCTATCCTGAAGATATTGCTAACACGGTTCTTTGGCTTTTTTCACCCATGTCAGCTCATGTCAATGGTAATATTATCTTTGTAGATGGAGGCAGTTCTTTAGTATAATAAATCTAGTAACGAGAAATTATGAGTCAATTTAATTGTAAAGTCACTTCCGAGCAGGATATGCTTCTTCTTGGAAATATGTATGTTGTATCTCGAGCACTTCATGTTATTGCTGAGCAAAAAATAGCTGACCTTTTTGAGTCTGATCGGCCGAAATCTGTCGAAGAACTTATCAAGCAATGTCCAATGTCTTCGATTGCTCTGAAAAAACTTCTTAGAACTTTATGCCCATTTGGAATTTTTAAAGAAAATAATGATGGAACTTTTTCTCTTGAAAAAGTTGGTCAAACTCTGAAATCCGACCACCCTTCTTGTATGAGAGATCTTTTATTTTGTGAGTCTTGTCGTTGGAACAGCTTTGGTCAGATGGCACAAAGTATGCAAACGGGAAAAACTGGCTTTTTTGAACTTTATAAGGAAGAATACTTTGAACATATAGCTAAATTTCCTCATTTGCAGGCTGGGTTTGATAGTCACATGAAGGCGATTTCTGCAAAAGAAGATCCCATAATTGCTGAATACTTACCTTTAGAAAATAAAAAGAAAATCATAGACATTGGAGGGGGAAAAGGAGGTCTTATTAAAGCCATTCTTGAGAAATATCCTGATATTATTGGTGGGGTATTTGAACTTCCGGGTGTGGCTGAGCAGGATCTAGAGAGTCTTTCTAGACAATATAGGCAAAGATGGGAGATTTTTTCAGGGAGTTTTTTCAATGCTTTTCCATTTAAAAGTGATGCGTTGCTTTTAAAGAGAGTTTTACATGATTGGGATGATGCTAGTTGTGTGCAAATTCTTTCTCATTGTCGAGAAGCTCTTGAAGATAGTTCTTCTGAAGTTTATGTTGTGGAATCTGTTTTAGAAGGAAAAGAAGATCCTCCCTTATTGCGCATATTTGATTTGTTGTTATTAACTGTTTTTGGTGGAGTTGAGCGAAATGTGGAGGAGTATGCGTCTCTTTTTAAAAAAGCTGGATTAAGGTTGAAAAATACCATCTTTACGCACGCTGGAATGAGCATAATGGTTGGTCAAAAAATATGAGCGTAATTTTACAAAAGGTAGAAAAATCAGACAAAAGCATCATCCAAAATTTGGCTGCCTTTTATACATATGATATGTCCAGATGTTGTGGTTATTTACCTGGATGGAAGACCCCTGAAAATGGGCAATTCTCTTGTTTTGATTTAAGTGTATATTGGAAGGAACCTGATAGATATCCATACTTTATTAGAGTAGATAATGAGCTCGCTGGTTTTGCTCTCATTCATAAGATAGGAACTACCAACAACATCG
>PFAC01000027.1 GCA_002773835.1 Chlamydiae bacterium CG10_big_fil_rev_8_21_14_0_10_35_9
ATCATTTATTAGCGCTACAGGAGCTATGGTATACTCTCTTTGTGGTGTTTTAAGATTAGTTAGGTTCAATGTAAAAGGGGTTGAAGCTAAAAAAGAGCTCATAAAAAACCTTGTTAAGAAAAAGCATTTTTCAGGGCTTCCCATTACGGCAGCATCAGCTGCCTCTGTATCCATAAACTTGTTTTTTCTTTATCCTTTATTTGTAGAGATGGTCCCTATTTCTCAAGTTTTAAGAGTGTCTATTTTAACAATTGCCAATGTCCTTTTAGGGTATTTAATGGTTAGCCGCTGGAAATTCCCTAGCTTAAAGACTCTTAATTTTCGTATTCCTTCTTTCAATTTAGCTTTCTTAACAGTAGTTTTAGGGATTTTATTCCTTTATGGCATTTTACATTATTTTGCGATTGTCTTATTAGTCGTATCATGGTGTTATGTGTTTTTAGGAATTATTTTAGCTCTCATTCGCAAAATTGCCGGGAAGAAATCTAAAGTCTTAATTGATTATGAGCCAGATCCTGATGACTTTGAAAATTGAGCTGTTATTGCTGATTTTAGCATTTTCGATTCTTTGCTTTGTTTTTTTTAAATATTTTCAAAAACAATTTCAATCCATTTCGTTAGAAATATTTCAGAAAAATCAGGACAACTTTTTAAATTTATCGGAAAAGTATTACCAAAGAGCGCAGGAAGATTTAACACATCGCCATAGTTCTATTCAAAGTCTCGTAGCGCCGTTAAAAGAAGTAATGGACAAGGTAGAAAAACAAACTCATGAAATTGAGAGGAAAAGAGAGTCGGCATACACTTCTTTGCAAGAGCAGATACGTCACTTAGCTGATATGGAGAAAAACTTAAGAAAGGAAACAATGGAACTTTCTAGAGCTTTGAAATCTCCTAATATTCGAGGGTCTTGGGGACAGCTGCATTTAAAAAGGGTAGTAGAACTGGCGGGGTTATTAAATAGATGTGATTTTTTTGAGCAACCAAATATTGTTAGCCAGTCCAAACAATTTCGACCCGATCTTGTAGTCCATTTGCCTTCTGATAAGAATATTGTGATTGATGCCAAGACTCCTACAGAAGCTTACTTTGAAGCTATGGCAACAGAAGATCTAGCAGTGAAAGAGCAAAAATTAAAGGATCATGCAGTAGCAGTTAAAAGGCATATTAAAGAACTGTCTGCAAAAGAGTATTGGATGCAATTTAAAAAGACTCCAGAGTATGTGATTTTATTTTTACCAGCTGAGTCTTTTTTAAGTGCAGCTGTTCAAAGTGATCCAACTTTAATTGAATCAGGGGTAAGGGATAACATTATTTTAGCGTCTCCTACCACTTTAATTTCTATTTTAAGGGCAATTGCCCATATCTGGAAGCAAGATGCTATTACTAAAAATACACTTGAAATAGGGGCTTTAGGTAAAGAGTTGTATGAAAGGCTTTATACGCTTTCTGATCATTGGAACCGCTTGGGGAAGTCTCTAAACCAGTCAGTTGAAGCCTTTAATCAGGCTAATTCATCTATGGAATCAAGAGTAATGGTTAGTGCAAAAAAACTAAAAGAGTTGGGGGTAGCAACCTCTAAAGAAATAAGTCTTAAAGAAGATCTAGATAGTGTTGCTAGAACAATTCATTGGGAAGAAAAAAATTAAGCTTGTCTTATTTTTTCTATCCAATCATTGGGAATGTTAGCTTTTTTTCTTAAATCACTTTGAAAAATAAATCCTTTAGATCTTTTAGGAGAAAGCAATGGATTCAAATGCTCTGTGTAAGCATCCCAGGAAGACTGATTTTTGTTTTTAAGTTTAGCTAACCATGAATATCCAAATGATACATGGTTGATTTCATCTTTGATAATAGTATCAAAAATCTTGGCGCTGGCAAAGTCTCCATATCGCTCAAAAGAAGATTTATAATGAGGAGCAAAATCCAAGTTGGCCATTTCAAAAGTAAGACTCATAGCACTTAAATACTTTAAGGGGTCTGTGAAAAATTTTACATGAGACCAAAAATGTTTATAAAGCGGTAAGTCTCCAAGTGAAAGTCCCATTTCTTGCATGCGGGTAAGGTAAATTTTTACGTGACTCTGCTCTTCTTTTAAGGTGTTTGCTATTCCTTTTCTAAAAGATTTAGGGGCTTGAGGGAATGCTAAAAGGGCATACGCCATAATTTCAACTGCCAATAATTCATGACCTGCAAATCTATGAAGACAAATAGCTCTTTTATCTTCTAAGTGATGTTCGTGAAAAGGAGGGAGTTTTTCTGAAGAAGATCTTTTTTGAAACCTCATTTCATAAGACCTGGCAGGTTCTTTAATAAGAAGAGGGCTCTTTACGAGGGTGTCGGTCAATTTAGTGGGGGAAAAGAGCTTATCTTCTAGCTTTGTCGAAGTTAGAATTTGATGAGCCCAATTGTATAATTCCATTTTATCTAATGTCTAAAACAAAATAAGCAGGGTGGGCAAAATGATTGTTAGGTCTAGGAGAAACTAACATTTTTACATTTTTGCCAATATAACGTTCTAAATCAACAGTTGTACTATACAAAAAAGCCACTGGAATGTTGCTCTTATCTTTAAGTATGTAGTCACCAGGTCTGTTTGACATGGCTTTATTATAAGATTGAACTATTCCTGATACAAAAAGGGCGTTAGCTTTTTGTTCATTGTAAAAATCCTTTTGGGTTTTATTTGTATGAAAAGCAACCCAATTAGAAAATAATGACTTTTCTACGTTTTCCCAAAATTTGGAGCCATCAGCAATTGTGTAAAACTCTTGCTTATCATTTTTAACAATGCTCTGTTGTTGGGGTAGCTCAATTTTTGGAAATAAGTTCTCATCTTTAATGTCTTCTGCCTTAGCTGATTTTTCTTCAAGATACGTTAGTTTTTTTTCTACGTATTTTTCTTGGAAGTCAGCCATAAGTTTTTTGGCTTTATAAACATGTGAAGGGAAGTCACTGTAGTTTTTAATAATATTTTGTAGGATGTCAATGACGTTTGTAGGAGTCATTTCTTCAAAAGAAGTTTTAATTTCTTCTTGATAGACTGTGTAAGCCTTATCCAAAAGAGAGGTTACTTTTTCTTTTCTTCTTTCCATAGAGATAAAGTAGTCTGCGCCGCCTGCGTAAGAAAGAAATTCTTTAGAAACATAAAATCGAGTGTTTTCAGGAGGTACAATTTCCAGCCATTTTTTATTTTCACTAGAAACTACTCCTTGGATTTTATCACCTGCTTGGAGTTGACCGATTACTGGAGAGGTAACAGAAGGGCCAAGTCGAATGTTTACTCTATTTGCTTCTACAACATCGTCTAAAATATAACTTCTAAAAACATACGCTTTTAATTCGTTGGGAGGTTTGACGGCCCAAAACTGATCTGCATCTTCTAAGACTAATAAGAGGTCATTTTTTCCTAATTGTTGAATGATATGACTTTCAATATCGGGTTTTGCTCTGAGTCTAACCTTATTTCCTAAAACTTTTCCGGTAAAAGCTTTAAAAGATTCTTGATTATTTTTTTGATGGCAGAATGCACTCGATAAAACAATTGCAAAAAGAAATATAAATTGCCTAATCATAAAAAACTCCATTAATCTACCTTACTAAAAATAGTAGATAGAAAAAAGTTAAACTCCAAGTCTTTTTAATGATTAGCTGCGTAAAACTGCTTTAATATGCTCGCAATCTTTTTTCCCGCATGTACATCCGATAGGTTCTCCTAAAAAAACATTGTATTGTTCTTGCGTGTCTAAAGGATTAGTAACAGAGTACATATTTTCACCAGTTTGTTCTATTTCCCACTCTTTGAATGTAAGTTCTTCATCTTTTACCTCCTCGTCTAAATTTTCTTCAATGCCATCGGGAGCAACCTGCAGAGCTCTTGCAATTTGACAGTGAAGACAATTACAGTGGGGTTCCGGTTTGGGTAGGTGTTGAGAATCTTCTATACCTAGAACTTTCACAATTTTTGTGATTTTAGATAAAATCTCTGAAGGGAGAGGGGGGGTGTCTGCTTGTGCAGGGTTATGTTGCATAGCAGTTCCTAATGAATCTATAGAATCAATCCCAAACTTTAAAGGCATACCAAACGATAGGGGGTTACTAGTAGCTTTAGGTGTTTCGGTATCAATTTCTAAGTACTTGGCATGTGAGTTAAAAATTTTTTCAATGACAGATTTTTCTAGATTGGGAATTTCTATTTTCGTTCCGCTCTTTAATTGGACTATTAAAATATATGTATGAGATTTTTCCTCTAAGTGCAAACTTATGATGTTTTTCCATGAAGTGGACAAGTATGGTGGGATGCTCAAGACTTTTGGGTTGATTATCATGAGGATTACTCCGTTATGCAAGTTTTATTACACTGATCATTATATCAGACGAGAATGATAGGGTCAATGATTTTAGCACTTTAGTATTCTGATTGCTTATTTTAATTGTAAGTAACTATTTATAAATATTTTATGTAAAAAATACTCTGAACTGTTGTTAGTCTAAATAGTTTTCTTGAAAATTTTTATTAAATTGAATCTTTTTTTTAAACGAATAACTTGAAGATGTTCACTTCTTTAGGGGGTGAATAGTTCATTGAAAAAGATCTGTACGGCGAAATCAAAATTGGCTATTGTCCAAAATTGATAGACGCTTAAAAGAGGGGAGCTGGATGCGAAAAACCTTTGTTTTAGATACTAATGTATTATTACATGATCCAAGAGCTTTAAAAAAATTTAAAGACAATGATGTTGTTATTCCATTAATTGTTCTAGAAGAGCTAGATAACTATAAAAAGCATCATAACGAATTAGGTCAAAATGCAAGAGAAGTAATTAGGTATATAGATTCTTTCAAAACAGAGCACAAGTCTTTGCAAAAAGGCATTCAACTTCCGGAAGGTCCTAAATTAAGAGTGCAGTTAAATGGCAGCCCTTTAAAGTATAAAGGTTTCCCTCTCCCTTTAGACCGCAATAGTAATAAAATTCTTATGATGGCTTATGAACTGCATCATGCGGGAGAAAAAGTAGTTTTTGTATCTAAGGATTTTGTATCTAGAGTTAAAGCAGAAGCTATGAGCCTTAATGCTGAAGATTATTCAGCTCTTCATATTTCATTTGATGATATGCATCGAGGAGTTAAAAAGATGCATGTTGAAAAAGCAGCTATTGATCTTTTTTATAAAGATGGAAAAATCACACCTATGAAAGATTTTCTGGCCAATGAATACTGCATTTTGCAATCTGCTGAAAACTCTTCTGCGGTGTGTAAGTTCAATCAAAAGCTATCCATGTTAGAGCCTTTGATTCACATTAAAAAAGATATTTGGGGCATTCAACCCCTTAATGTGGAGCAAAAATGTGCTGTAGATCTTCTTATAAGAGATGACATCCCTTTAGTCTCCCTTTTAGGTCCTGCAGGTACGGGGAAGACCTTAATGGCGCTTGCGTGTGGAATGCGCAAAGTATTTGATGAAAACACCTATTCTAAAATTTTAGTATCCAGGCCAATTGTCCCACTAGGAAAAGACATAGGTTACCTCCCAGGTACAAAAGAAGAGAAACTTTATCACTGGATGCAGCCTATTTATGACAACCTTGAAGTTTTATGCCAAAATATCAACGGAGAAGATAACGGAAAGTCGACTATGGAATGGGTTATGGAAAGCGGTAAAATAGAAATGGAGGCTGTGACTTACATTAGAGGAAGGACTCTTCCTAAAATCTATATGATTATTGATGAAGCGCAAAACTTAACACCTCATGAAATGAAGACAATTATTTCAAGAGCCGGGAGAGGGACTAAAGTCATTTTAACAGGCGATCCAACACAAATTGATAATCCTTATTTGGACAAAGATTCTAATGGTCTCACTTACACGATTGGTAAGTTTAAAGATCAAAGGCTTTTTGGGTGCATTTATTTAGATAAAACGGAAAGATCAGATCTTGCAGCGCTAGCAGCAGAGATTATGTAAACAGGGAAGTGATTTTGAAAAAATATTGGCCGCTTTTTGTTGTAATACTGGTAAGTATATGGGGAGCTTTTTCTTTAGCTTCCCCTTATAGTTTCTTAATGCCGATAGTAATGCACTATTTTATGGGAATTTTTTTCCTTTTGTTTTTCATGTTAAAATTTATGGATTTAAATGGATTTGCAAAAGGATTTCAAATGTACGACCTACTAGCAAAAAAATCTAAAGGATATGCTTATGTGTATCCTTTTTTAGAACTTTTTTTGGCTACAGGCTATCTTACCTTTTATGCACCATTTTGGATCTATTGCTTTACCGTCATCTTGATGGTGTTTAGTGCTATAGGTGTGCTTATCGCTCTTAAGCAAGGGTTGGATGTTAAATGTGCTTGTATGGGAACAGTGCTCAATGTTCCTTTAAGCACTGTTACTTTAACGGAAGACTTAGGGATGGCTTCTATGGCTATTATCCTAATACTAATGCTGCTGTAAATATTTCTGAAACGTAGCTCGATAATTTCATGCTTTTATTCCAATCTTTACCCAGGCCTTTAAAAAGTAAGGTAAATAAAAGAAAGGAAGAGGTGCTAAGGATAGTTGTTTTAATGATAGAGTTGTTACCTCTATCCTCAGTTCTTTCTAAAAGTAATCTGTTTTTTCGAAGAGTTTCAGCTTTCAGGCGAATTTTTAAAGCAGTGACAATGACGTCTCGTTTCTGTTGTTCAGAAGCAGTTGATCGTCGAGTGGATTTGATAATTTCATCACATTGAGTAATAACGCTTGCTATAACAACATTTGTATTCATAATGGCCCACTAGTTAATTAAAAAAATGCTTCATCAATTTATAGAAAAAGTGTAAATTTTTCATGGAATTTTATAGGAAATTTTATATTTAGTTTTGCGGTCTTCAACAGTTATTTCAGATTTTGATTGGACAGTAGTTGGTGCAGGTCCTGCAGGTATTGCAGCTGTAGGAAAACTCTTGGATGCACAAGTTGATCCCAATAAAATAGTCTGGATTGATCCTTTTTTTAAGGTAGGAGATCTTGGCCTGAAGTGGTATAACGTTTCAAGTAATACTAAAGTGTCACTTTTTAACAAATTCCTTTTTTATTGCAAGTCCTTTGAAATAGATAGATGTTTTGATAAGTTCCCACTTTCAAAGCTGAATCCAGAAGATACTTGTTTATTATCCTATATTTCCTCTCCTTTGCAGCATGTCACAGAGATTTTAAGAAAAAAAGTACATCAGCATGCTTGCTCTGTTCTGGAAATAGAACCTTACAAAGATATCTGGAAAGTGCTGTGCACGACAAAGCAGTTTACTTCCCAAAAAATCATTTTAGCGGTTGGTTCTGAGGCTAAGTCCTTAGATTATCCTAAAAGTACTCTTTCACTTGAAATCGCTATGAACCCTGATCTTTTACATGAAAAAGTGACTTCTGAAGATGTAGTAGGAGTATTCGGCTCTTCCCACAGCGCAGTTGTTGCTATGTATAATCTAATTGATGCTAACGTTAAGAAAATAGTGAACTTTTATAAATCGCCGTTGAAGTATGCACAATATTTTGATGATTGGATTTTATATGATAACACAGGCTTAAAAGGATATTCTGCTATTTGGGCAAAGAAATACCTAGATGTGAAAATTCACCCTTCTATTGAGAGGGTACATGTCCAAAGCAATGCTTTTACTGATTATCTTTCGCAATGCTCTAAGGTCATTTACGCTGTAGGCTTTGATAGAAGAAGGTCGATTAAGATCGGAAATATTAACTTGGATTCTTACGACAAGACTAAAGGAATAATAGCACCTTGTCTTTATGGAGTTGGAATAGCTTTTCCAGAAGGTAGTTTTGATAAGGCCGGCAACTATGAGTATAGAGTCGGCCTATGGAAGTTTATGGACTTTTTAGATAAGGCAATGCCTTTTTGGTTGAAAGACTCATAACTTTTTAATAGTGCCTGATCCAATAACTTGGCTGGAGATTTTAGGGTCACCTTTGTATTTAACATCTCCACTTCCCAATATTTGTATGTCCAATTCCTTTTCAACACTTAAAGAGGCGTCACCAGCTCCAATGATAACTACAGAAGCGCTTTGGCTCATTAAGTTTAATCCTTCATATTGACCTGAGCCGTAGATTGCTATGTTTTGATGGTAAGTATCTCCTTTAAGCTGAATGAACCCAGATCCTTTGTTATCTGCATTTAAGGTTTCCACAGAAAGAGTTAATTTAATGTCTCCCGATCCGGAGTTAACTAGTTCCAGGTATTCTTGTGATATAACACTATCAGAAGCAACATTTGCAGGGCCGAAGTTTCTAATTTCATTAAAGTCCGGGTTACTAATATAAACATTCAATCCAATGGATGTATCTACTTTAGAGTATTCTTGCGGTTTATAATAGCTGATTTTCAATATGTTCCCTTCTACCGACGTTTGAATGTTATCAATTAAGTTGCTATCTGTTTCTACAACGACAGATCTCTCGTCGGACTGCTTTAAAAAAGCGTTAATAGGACCATCGACCTCTATTCGTGAAAAGTAAGATATTTCACGAGATTGTCTTTCTTTTTTTCCGGATCCTTTTAAGGAGTTGTCATTAAATGAACACCCACTCAATAAAAAAGATAATGATAAAAAAAATGATAAAGTTCTCAATTCAATCCTCATAAATTTAAATGGTTTAAGCCACATAATAAAAAAAGATGCTTATTTTTAAATAATTATCTTTCTTCTGCAATTTTTTTGAGTTCCTGCTGATAGGTTATTATCTCTATTTCACGAAAAAGTGGTTTATACCAGTCAAGGTCTGATAAGTCCTCAGGAAGTAAGCTGTAAAGGTAGGTATCTCTTTGAGTAGAATATCCATCTTGCACCATTTCAACAGAGGGCTTTTTAAGGGCGTTTCTCATAATGCCCTCTTCTTTAAATCCACATTTATGAATAACAGCCTTACTTCCTTCATTATCTAAATTGCAACGAACAGAAACACGATCAGCATCAAAGTATTCAAAGGCAAGTACAATCATAGCTTTAGCTGCAAGCGTTCCTAGTCCTTTTCCATGATGATTAGAAGAGACCCAATATCCCAATTCATAGGCATTAGTATTCAAGCGGTCATGTGGATATAAAGATGAGCAAAAAAGAAACTCGGATGTTTTTTTATCAAACCCAGTAAAGTGGATGTCCGTACATAAAATTGTTTTGTAATTGAATTCTGCATACAAAAGACAGGCTTTTTCAAAGTCTGTTTTTATATGAGCCCATGCCATAAACTTTTTTAGGTCAGTAACGCTATCTTTATATCCCTGGTAGATAGCCTTGGCATCTTCTGTCGAAAAGGGGCGGATTTCTATTTCGTTTTTATAGTAGATCCTTTTAGGGGGTAAGATTGCCATAGTGTTTATTGGATATAAAAGTTACTACCTTCGATGTAAATATTAACATTTTGAGAGTATCTATCAGTGTAGAAAGTTTTGCTTAGCCTTACAACATTTCCGTTTGGTTTTTCTATAGTCCATTCAATGGTGTGATAGCCTGAATAAACCTTATAAGAAAAATGCCCTCGATTTCCTGAAAAACTTGCAGGTGGTAAATATACCCTGATCCCATCAAAATAAACATTCAAGATCCGATCTCCGATATATCTGTCATCACTTATATTTAAAGAAACAAAAGTGTAGTAATACCCATAAGATCGATAGTTAGGAGAAAAGTAAAACCGGAAATAATATCTCGGATATCTATAATAAGTATGCCTTCCTCTTCTGCCGTAATAGCTTCTTTTACTTTTAGCAAAAAATTCTTTTCCCGCTGCTTGTAGAGGGTATTCTTTTTCCTGAAACAAGAAAAAAATTAAAAGAGCTAAAAGCCCAACCTGTAAAAATCTAAGGAACTTCATTATGATTTAGCGTTTCTATTAGTTTACCAACTAATATAATCGATATTAAAAAACAATTAGTCTTTTGGATTAAATAAATACTAAGGTCTTAATTTATTTGCTTTTTTTCTTTAAAAAAAGCTAGGCAAGAGATGGAAAAAAGGTTCTAGGGTTCATTAGATATGTAATAGCTTGACACCATGAAATATTTCTATACTCTTGCTGAAGTCTCTCACTGGCATATTGAAGTGCCTCGCGGTCTTGTCGAATGGCAGTTAGCACTATGTAATTGTCATCCTTAAGCCTTTCACTAGCATGCTGAAGCGCTAAGCCATATTGCCGAACAGCAGCTAGTACTACTTCTTCATCGTCTTTCAGTCTCTCACTGGTGAGAGATAGGGTCATGTCACTTCTCTGAAGTGCATCCAACATTATGCCCTTAAGATCTCTCGGTCTCTTACTTGCACCCAAAAGCGCTCGTGAATTTTGCTGAATAGCTGCAAGCATGAAGTCTTTATTGTCTCTAAGTTTTTTATCAATATTCGGAAGGACTAAGCTGTTATGTCGAATAACAGTTAGCATGAAGTCTTTGTCATTCTTAAGTCTCTTACTAGCATACAAGAGAGTTGGAATGAAGATGCTTTGGCAAACAGCGGTTAGCACTACATCCTTGTCATCCTGAAGTCTTTCACTAGCATATTTAAGGTCCTCACTGTCTTGAGAAACTGCGAGTAGCACTAGCTCCTTGTCATCCTGAAGTCTTTCACTAACATGTTCAAGAATACCAAAGCGGCAAGTTTGAGCTACAGTTAGCATGAAGTCTTTGTTATCTCTCAGTCTCTCGCTAGCGTATTCAAGAACTAAACCATTTTTTTGAATAGCTGCAAGCATGAAGTCTTCATCATCCTTAAGTCTTTCGCTGGCATGTTCAAAGATCAAGCTTTTGGTAAAATTATCATGTCCAATAGCAGCTAGCATGAAGTCTTTGTTGTCATACTTTCTATTTACAAAGTCATAAATAGCCACCAGAATGTTTCCAATTGCAGGTATCAACAATGCAATACACCTAGTAAAGCTTTTTTGAGTTAAGTGAATATAATAATGATTGCTCTTGATGGAGGATGGTTCAATGTTTGGAAAAATAACAGTTTTTAGGAATAAGTCTGTTAAGCTAGAAACGGTGCTTAATCCA
>PFAC01000029.1:0-38493 GCA_002773835.1 Chlamydiae bacterium CG10_big_fil_rev_8_21_14_0_10_35_9
ACTACTTTCCATTTTCTTTATTTTTGTCACCGTGGCAGCTTCACTTTGGTATTATTTGTCACGTGAATATGTGTGGACAAATGATGCTTATATTGAAGCATATTCCGTTCAATTAAGTTCGGATATTGAAGCAAGGATTATTAATTTATTTGTAGATGAGGGGGACTTTGTAAAAAAAGGCGAGTTAATTTGTGAATTAGATCAAAGCATTTTGCTTTCTCAAAAAAGAGAGGCGCTCACAAAAGTAGAACTTTTAGAAAAGCAAGTGAAGTTAGACCTCATCCAAATGGAAAAACAACGAGATATTTATCGAGTTGCTAAAAAAGAATTCCAAAAACAAATTATCTCCTTCTTAGATTTTGATGTGATTGAAAAGGACTACAAAATTGCCAGTGCAAATTTCCAAGTCTCTCAAGCAAACTTAGAAAATGGCATAGCGCAGCTAGAAGTCATTAAGGAGAAACTTTGTCATACAAAAGTATTTGCACCTAGAGATGGCATGATAGCTAAAAGATGGGTATTGTCTGGTGATGTTGTAAAACCAGGACAACCTCTATTTACCCTTTATGACTTAAACAATATCTGGGTAACAGCAAGAATGGAAGAGACAAAAATGGAAAATGTAAAAATTGGAAGTGAGGTAAAAATCCATGTCGATACTTACCCCGGAAAAGAATTCCATGGCAATGTTTTTGTCATAAAAACTGCAGCCGCCTCTCAGTTTGCTCTAATACCCCCTGAAAATGCGACGGGAAATTTCACTAAAGTTGTCCAAAGGATTCCAGTTAAGATCCACATTAATATTCCAGAAAACAGCGATCAACTCTACCTGTTTCCGGGTATGTCAACAGAAGTAAAAATCAAAGTAAGATGAAAGCCTGGCTAATCCTTTTTAACGTTATTATTGCCACAAATTTGGCTATTATTTCTGCTGTGACATCAGCTGTGGCTGAAAGCTCTATTATTGGTGATCTAGGAATTGAAGGATCAGTGCAGCAGTGGGTTACCATTCTATATTTTCTAGGAGTTAATAGCGCAGTACCTATCGGCAACTGGCTGGGAGATAGATTTGGCTACAAAAGAATGTACTTCATTGGAGTTTCTTTTTTCATTTTAGGTTCATTTTTTGTAGGACTATCCTCAAATTTTCACATGATTGTAGCTTCCCGCTTTATTGAAGGTATTGGTGCTGGTTTAATTTTCCCGGTAGGTCTTGCCTTAATTATGAAAAACTTCCCTAAAGAAAAGCTTTCCCTTCCCATCAATCTTTATTTAGGACTCAGCTTTGGAGGGGGTATAGGTTTGGGCTCTATTATAAGTGGCTATTTTGCTCAAGCAGGATACTGGCAGGCCTGTTTTTTTATGAATATCCCCTTTGGGATATTTTGCCTAATAGCAACTTATTACGAAATCAAGGAAACTGAAAAAATTGATAATGGAAAGTTTGATTTTTGGGGATATCTTACTTTTATCATTTTTGTGGCTACTTTACTTATAGCACTTACTCAGGGCAATCTAGTATCTACCACCAACGGATGGAAATCCCCTTTGGTAGTGGGATGCTTAATTTCCTGCATTGTAGCTCTTATCGTTTGGATTTTTATTGAGAAGAAGACTTCTAATCCAATTATATCTTTAAAAATGTTCAAATATCCTCTTTTTGTAATGGCTTGCCTTTCAGTATTTGCTATAGGAAGCACCTTATTTGCTACCGTGTCATTAGCAAGCCAGTACATGGAAGTTAGTTTAAAATTTCAAAAGCAAACTACGGGATTAATGTTATCCATTTACGGGCTTGCCTTAGCGACATTTACTATGTTTTCTACCTTTTTAATGAAACATATCCACACCCTTTTAGTCGTGCTTACCGGACTATGCTTTTTAGCTATTAGCTTGTTTATGAATAATGAGCTTACTTTTTTAAGTAACAAAACGCATTTAGCAATGATTTTAATTCTTCGCGGAATGGGAATTGGCCTTTCTTTAGGTCCTATTACTTCTAACGGTTTAAAAAATATCCCGCTGGGCCATACAGCGCAAGCAGCCATGCTTCTTACCTTTTTTAGGCAGACGGGAGCAACTTATGGCGGCTCTATTTTAAATATTATAATTATCAGAAGGCAGTTTTTTCATAGCCAGACATTTGGCGAGCAAATTACAAATTATGGGATAGGATTCCAAGAAACCCTTCGAAAAATGACCTCATTTTTTTCTTTTTACCATGGAAACAGTCCAACTGAGGCAAAAGAAAGAGCCAAGCAGGTTATTATAGATAATGTAAAAAACCAGTCGCTGATCCAGTCAATTAACGATGCATTATTTATTTTTGGCATTGTGATCTGCTGCATTGGTTTTTTATTAATTTTTTTAAATATAAAAAGGCAAAAGGAAAAGCCTATCCCTTAATAACCATGGCAGGTTTTAATCTGGCTACTTTTTTAGCAAGACCTGCTTTTTCTACAGCCCCCACTACATGGTCCACATCTTTATATGCATCAGGCATCTCTTCTGCGATTGTCCTACTGGAAGTTGCTAAAACGAGAACTCCTTTTTTTCTCATATGTGTTACAAGGTCTGTTCCTTTCCAGTTTTTCATAGACTCATGACGAGATTTAGCCCTCCCTGCACCATGACATGAACTTGACCATGTAAGCGGATTGCCCATCCCTGCCATAATATGAGAAGATCTCATCATATCCCCTGGCACTAAAACAGGCTGCCCTGTTTGTTGAAAAATAGAGGCTAGCTCTTTTGCTCCGGGACCAAAAGCTCTAGTAGCTCCTTTTCTATGCACACAAAGTTTTTCTGTTTTCCCATTCACTTTGTGCTCTTCGAATTTTGCTATGTTATGGCAAACATCATAAAGAAGACGAACATCTTTTTCCGGCATATTCAATACTTCTTTAAATGCTTTTCGAATTGCTTGCAAAATTCTTGAGCGGTTATTAAAGGCAAAGTTTGCTGCCATGGCCATAGCTTGCAAATATTCTTTTCCAGGCTCGCTTTGAATGGGCGCCGCAACAAGTTGTTTATCCGGCAATCCTTCGGCAAAACCTGCTTTTAAAAATTTTTGAAGGGTATCTTGACAAATTTGATGCCCAAATCCTCTTGATCCAGTATGAACAAGTAGATAAAGATGACCTTTTTGGATATTCCATTTTTCTGCAATTTCCGGAAGAAAAATATGCTCAATTTCGCCAATTTCTAAAAAGTGATTTCCAGAGCCAATGGTTCCTAATTGTTTGGACCCTCTTTTTTTTGCTAATTCTGATACAACATCGATGCTGGCCCCTTCAATGAAGCCGTGGCTTTCAATATGCTCTACATCTTCAGGTAGTCCATATCCATGTTCAATAGACCAAGCTACCCCCTTTTCAGCTATATTCTGATAGTCTTGTAAGGAAAGTCCTCCTACTCCTTTAAGTTCTCTTCCTACCCCAGATGGGACAAGATCGAAAATTTTTTGAATAAGCTGCGCTTTAATATCTTCGGAGATTTCCTGCAGGTTGATAGGACACGTGGCAAGTCTTACTCCGCAGTTAATATCATACCCAACTCCTCCAGGACTTACGACTCCCCCTTCTATGGAAGTTGCGGCAACACCTCCAATAGGAAACCCATACCCCCAATGAATATCTGGCATAGCAATGCTGTAATTTACGATTCCAGGAAGATGAGCTACATTTTTTACCTGTTCAAGAGGTTTTTCTATTTCAATTTCTTTCATTAATTCTTCAGTAGCAATAATAAGACCTGGGACTTTCATCCCCCCTTCCATAGGAACCTTAAAAGTTGCAGGAGCTATTTGTTCTAAGTTAAACATCAATGATCATTTCCCATTCTAAAATTCCTTGTTTGTTTTCCTGTAAATCACCATGAAAACTAACAGCTTTAAAGCTGCAGCCAATTTCGCTGTCGGCATGAGCTACATGTTCATTTAAATCTGCAATTACTTCGTCAATAGAATGACACGTTATTTCTTCTTTAAAATAATTCACAAGCCCTGGAGATTTAAACGCCAAAGCAGTTTCTGCAGCCCTATGTAAATCTTGAATAGTATGCCCCCTAACTATAAATGCGATATCAGCCGTATGCTGAATTTCTTCAAAAGGCGCAAAGGGTGAGTGAGTGTGCAGGACTTCATAATTGGAATTTCCTAAGCTTTCATAAAGATTGATAGAATCCATATAAAAAGGAAGTTTTTGAAAAGCTTTTTCCCATTCTTGCTTTTCAAAGTTTCCCCTAGCTATTGTTACATGAGGGTAAAATTGGCGTGATTAATTCTTAACTTTAATATTTTCTACTTTCAACCACCCCATGACTTGTTTTTGATAAAAAAGAAACGGCTTTTCCTCATAAAATTTTGCTTCATAAGCAACTACATGCGAGTGCTTAGGAGGAAGAAACAATACTTTAGTAAATTGACCTGTTAAACCTATGCTAAATTTTGGCAAAGGAAATTGCCTTAGTGTAGATTCTACGACTTTTTTTTCTATTTCGCCTAAAAATACCAAGGTAATATGACGATAGTTTTCTTGAATAATCTTACCACCCGGCAAATCTTCCGGCCATGGAGCAATTACTTTTGCTCCTAAAAAAACTCTGGAATATTCTTTTTCTAAAGTCATAATCGAAGGTATAAGAAAAAAAAACATCGAACTCAATAACTTTTTATGAGCATATGGATAAAAACAATTACGACAGATGATTTGAATAAAAGATGCAAAGACTCCTTATCAGATCATTTAGGCATTGTATTTACGGAAGTTGGCGAAAATTATTTAATAGCAACCATGCCAGTTAATGCAAAAACTAGGCAGCCCATGGATATCATGCATGGTGGTGCCTCAGCGGCTCTTGCTGAAACTGTGGGCAGTGCGGCCGGCAATTATTGTGTTGATGAAAATAAGATATGCGTAGGGCTTTCTCTTAATACTAATCACTTGAAAATGGCAGCAAAAGGGATCGTTACGGCAAAAGCAACTCCGATTCATTTAGGAAAAAAAACACAAGTATGGACTATCCCCATTTTCAATGAACAAGAGGTCATAATTTCCATGACAACTCTTACTTTAGCCATTATAGAACATCCATGAAAATTTTACTTACCGGCGCTAATGGCTATGTGGGAAAAAGGCTTCTTTTTAAACTAGTTGAAGAAGGACATACTGTTTTTGCTTTAGTTAGAAACAAGCAAAGATTTCCTATCCCTAAAGAACTGGAAGCTAAAGTTCATATTCTTCAAGGTGATTTGGAAAAATATGAATCGCTTTCCCCTCTTTCTTCGTCCATCGATGCAGCTTATTTTTTAGTGCATGCCTTATCAGTTGCAACTGAAGACTTTATCGATAAAGAGCAAAAAATAGCGATAAATTTTATACACTATATTCATGCATCCAAAGTACGCCAGATAATTTATTTAAGCGGTCTTGCGTCCAACAAAGAATCATCCCTACATTTAAAGTCTCGCTTCAATGTAGAAAAAATATTAAGGGGCTCTGGCATACCCCTTACTGTTTTAAGAGCCGGGATTGTCATTGGATCTGGCAGTGCCTCTTTTGAAATTATGCGTGATCTGGTAGAGAAACTCCCTTTAATGATAACCCCTAAATGGGTAATGAGCAAATGTCAACCCATTAGCATTGTTGATGTATTAGATTATTTGGTGAAAGTTTTAGATAATCGAGAGTGTAAAAATAAAACCTTTGATATTGGCGGCCCCGACGTTTTAACGTATAAATCCATGCTTTTAGAATTTGCCAAAGTAAGAAAATTGAAAAGGTGGATTATTACAGTTCCTGTCTTGACTACCCGACTTTCTTCTTATTGGCTTTATTTCGTAACAGCTACTAATTTTTCCATTGCAAAATGGCTAGTAGACTCTTTAAAGCAAGATGCTATCTGCAGCAATAACGAAATAGAAAAAATTATTCCTAAAAAATGCATTTCTTATAAGGAATCCATAGAAAAAGCTTTTTCAAAAATAGGAGAAAACGCCGTCATCTCCAGTTGGAAAGACTCTTTTACCTCTAGTATGTTTCCGACTAAGTTTATCGACTATATTGAAGTTCCTAAACATGGGTGCTTAAAAGATGAAAAATCTTTTATTTTTAAAGGAGACTCTAAAAATCTTCGAAATACTATTTGGAAAATAGGAGGAAAAAATGGTTGGTATGCCTACAACTTTTTATGGAAAATGCGGGGAGGCTTAGATAAGTTATTTGGCGGAGTAGGCCTTAGGAGAGGGAGAAGACATCCCAATGAGATATCTCCAGGAGATGCCCTTGATTTTTGGCGAGTGCTTTTAGCTGATAAAAAAAATATGAGGTTGCTTTTATATGCAGAAATGAAACTTCCTGGAGAGGCTTGGCTAGAATTTCATATAGAAAAGCAAGATGGACACTGTATTTTACACCAGACTGCAACGTTTCGGCCCAAAGGGCTTTTAGGAAGAATATATTGGTATATATTATTCCCTATTCATCACTTGATTTTTCGAAAAATGGGGAGAAATATTATTAAAAGGTCTACTTATTGAAATATTCTTGCAATTCACCGGCTTTAAATAATTCAACTACAATATCACATCCTCCTACAAACTTGCCGTCAATATACAATTGAGGAAGAGTAGGCCAGTTAGAGAAGTCTTTGATAGCCTGTCTTAATGTATCATCTTGTAGAACATCTCTTGTTTCATATTCAATATTGAGCTGATTTAAAATATGTACTACTTTTGCCGAAAAGCCACATTGCGGAAGCAGTTTAGTTCCTTTCATGAATAGCACAACACGATGATTGGCAATATCTTCACGGATTGACTCTAATGTTTTTTCCATATTGGCTCCTATATTTGGTCTGGTGTTTTTGTTTTTATAGATAATGCATGAAGCTGGGAAGAGAAAAGGTCTTTGACAGCATCCATCACCATTTGATGCCTTTCTACTAAAGTAAGTCCCTCAAAAGCTTCAGCTACTACAATTGCTTCTAAATGACAGCCATCATTTCTTGGGTCTAAAATTTGAACTGAAGCATTTTCTATCTTTTCTTCAATTCTTTTTTTTATAGTTTCTAGTAAATCCATAGAGTTTTTTTTACGAAATATTGTAATCAAAAACCGTTTGCCAAACAAGGGGTTTTATATATTAAGAGGAAAAGGCCAGCGGTTAATGTAAATAATAGCTTTAACAATCTGGCCTTATGAAGTGGCAACTAGAAAATTACTCACCTTCTTTTTTTGACGCCATGAGAACTTCAAGTTCCTTCCTTCTTGCTTGCGTTTCTTCTTGCGCTTTTTCTAAGGTTGCTTTTGCCGATTCACATAATATTGTCGCTCCAGGCATATCTACATTGGGACGAATTTCGCTTACTCTCTTTGCTGTTTCTCTCAAGCGTTCTGCATCAGCTAAATTAGATGCTGCACATGCTTCGGCGTATTGCGCTTCAGTTAGATGAGTTATTGCAGATAATACTGCTTGTCTTTCTTTTTCTGTTTGGCCTTCTTCTCTTTCTGCTTTTTTTGTTTTCATTAGAGCAACCATTCCCTCTAGAGCTGTTAAAGACGATTGTATGGCTGAAATTTGCGCATCAAACACTGCTTTTCGTGACTCTGCATGATCTACTGAGGCTGATCGAGCAACTGGGGCTGGTTGTCCCCTAATAGATATAAAACTTGCTTGTGCTGACATTGTTACTCTCTTTTGTAATTTTTTTTTGAGGCGTTATCCTATAAAACATATTGAATAAACAGCAATGCATAAATTTTTAAGACAAAGCAAATCTTGAAAAACCCCTAGCCAAACAATCATTTCTTCTGTTAGAAAGGGGGTTTAAAGACTTTTCTTTATTATGCGTTGGATTATTTGGTTTTTAGCTGTAGCTTTTTATTACTATGAATTTCTCTTGCGAGTTTTTCCTAGTGTTATGGTGCAAGAGCTCATGGAAGCTTTTTCTATTTCCGCTTTAATGATTGGTAATTTAAGTGCCTTTTATTTTTATGCCTATGCGCCGATGCAGCTTCCTGTAGGTATTCTAACAGATAGGTATGGAGCTAGAAACCTGCTTACTTTTGCCTCTTTAGGCTGTGGCCTGGCAACTATAATGTTTGCCTTTACTCATAATATTTGGGTAGCTCAAATCGCTCGATTTATTATTGGAGCTGGATCGGCATTTGGCTTTGTAGGCATGATCTATATTAGCTCTCATTGGTTTTCTAGAAAAAAATTGGCCCTTTTAATAGGCGTTGGTAACTCTCTTGGTATGCTAGGTGCAGTAAGCGGACAAGGGCCTCTTAGGGAGCTCATTGATGTTTTCCAGTGGAGAGATACTTTATTTTATTTCGGTGTTGCAGGGCTTGTTTTAGGCGCATTAATTTACTTTCTTGTTAAAAATGACCCTCCTAAAACCAAAAAGCAAAAAAAAGAAACACATGAAAACTTAAAAGATATCATAAAAGGATTCATTATCGTTTGTAAAAACCCTCAAACCTGGGTTATTGCCCTTGCTGCCTTTTTCTTTTACACTGTTACAACGTCTTTTGCAGCTCTTTGGTCTGTTCCTTATATTCGCACTGTTTATCAAGTAGATGATGCTACTGCTGGCTATGCAGGATCTATGGTATTTTTAGGATGGATTGTTGGCGGACCAATTATTGGCTATTTTTCTGATAAGCTGAAAAGAAGAAAACCATTTCTTCTTGTAAGCACCATAGCTGCAGCTATCATGTTTATTTCTATTTTATTTTTTACAAAAAGTCTTGCGTGGGCATTTGTCGAACTTTTTGTCCTAGGTCTTTTCTTATCTGCACAACTGCTTACCTATAGTCTTGCTATTGAGTCTAATCCTGCCACTGTAAAAGGAACAGCTGTAGCCCTTACTAATTTCATTGTATTTTTCGAGGGCTCCTTAATGCAGCCTTTTGTAGGATATCTTCTAGATTTGAACTGGAGCGGCGAGATGAAAGATGGTATTCCATTGTATGATAAAGGAGATTTTCAACTTGCTTTGTCTTCTTTTATCGTAATGCTATTAGTCGCGTTTATCTTTGCTTTATTTATTAAACGGCCAAAACCTAACAGAATTCACCAAGAAATACCAGAAACAACTACTCCTGAGAATTAAGCTAGCGGTTTAATTCAAAGACTTTTCCAGTATCTATCTCATAGTAAAGTGCGTATACTACTAGTTCCTTTTTTCTTATTTTTTTTTGAATAACAGAAGACTTACTAATGAGAACATCCAATTGATACACTGCATTATCTTTTACAGCTTGGTCCATTTTACTTTGCGTTATCTCAGAGTTATCGACTACATTGTCTAAGCTCGGCTGAATTTTCTTAAAAATGGTATTTAAAGAAGAAGGCTTTACTTTTATATCCTCCAAAGTTAGCTGCAAAGCTCCATTTACTGCTCCACAATTTTGATGCCCAATAACAATTAACATAGGAACTTGCAAAACATCTACAGCAAATTCTAAAGAAGCTATGACAACATCATCAATGACATTACCTGCATTTCTTACAACGAATAGGTCTCCAATGGACTGGGAAAATAGTATCTCCGGTGCAACCCTTGAGTCTGCGCAGGCTAAAAAAGCAGCAAAAGGTACTTGATACCCAATAAATTTTTCTCTTATCTTTTGTATGCTTTCCGTATCGAGAAAGGTCTCATTTCCGCTTTCAAGTCTTTGTAAGTTATCAGCAGAAACTAAAACTGCACTTAGCAGATATAATAAAAAAACTTTTTTCATGATTTTTTGAAAGATTTGAGGTTTATATACAGCAATGCACCGATAAGTCCAAGTAAAGGGAAAATACCTAAAACAATAAAGGTAGAATGATAAGCCTTTTTAGCAATTAAAGGAGTTGCCCATGAAAGAGAGGGAATTTTATTTAATACTAAGTTAAATCTTACAATTGTGGTTGTTAACGCAACGCCCAATGTAGCCATGATTTGATTAGTAAGTGTATAGACTCTACTTGCATCTTCCAGATAATTTTCTGAAGTAGTAGAAAAAATCACATCCACATTGGTAGTTCGAACAAGCCAAGCACCCAGCCCTTCCAAGAACACTAAGAAAGCAATCCAAGCTTTTGAGGTATCAGAGGTTACTTTGGTAAAAGCAAACATACTAAATGCCACTAAAATAAGACCGCCTATAATAAGAGGCCTTTCCCTAAACTTAGGGTAAAGTAACTTAATACAGAGCATAGCAGCTAACATTCCTGCTGCTAAAGACGATATAATAAATCCTGTTTCGACAATGGTAAACTTTAATGCTCCTATTAGAAACAATGATAAAATAAAGATAGCCCCTAAAAATACAATCATGGACATGGACTGCAAAAAGATTGCTAAAGAAAATTGGGGATTTTTAAATAAGGAAAAACGAATAACCGGATGATGCATCTCATTTTCTTGTTTAAAAAACCAAATAAATAAAAAGACCGATGCAATAAACAAAACAATACTTACCCATAATGATACTGTAGTATCACTGAAAAAAGTTATGGACAGTAAGAATACATAAAGCCCAAGCGCTGCAATAACAAACCCCTTCCAGTCAAATGAGTTGCCTCTTTTTTTATTCAGGTCTTGCAGCAAGAAAATACTTGCTAAGAAAAAGAGAATAGAAAAAGGTATTTTTATAAAAAACAGCATATTCCAATTTAAATACTCTATAACAAACCCTGCATAAAGAGGGCCAAGACCAAGTGCAAAGATCATTTCATATAGATATAGTTTTGATCCTCTTGTAGGCCATTTTTCAGCAGATATCTGGGCAAGCCAGTAAGATATGCCTATGGGAATAATAATACCTGCACTAATACCTTGTATGGTTCTATATATAACCAACTGATCTAAACTTTGGGAAAAACCACATGCTAGTGAACTTAAAATATAAACTGCTTGAGAAGCTAAGAATACTTTTTTATATCCAAAATAGTCTGCTAGTCTATTACCGATCATCATGAAAACAGCGACCATCAATAAAAAACTGATGATGATCCAGTCTCCTTCTAAAAGTCTTTCTTCAAAGGATAAAGTAATTTTAGGAAGAGCTACATAAAGCATCGTGGCATCTAATGCCTCAATAAATAGAATAGCTGCAATTAAATTCTTAACGCTTTTCACTATATTCACCTACAAGGTTAACGGTCCTTTCCGGGACTGCGATCTCAGCTCCTTTCTGATGAATAATATCAAGGGTCTTTAAAAAGACATCTTGCTGCACAGCCTGAAAATGAATCCAATTTGTTGTCTTAGTAAAAGTGTAAATTTGAAAGTCAATAGAAGAAGCCCCAAAGTTAACTACATGGACAAAAAGAGTTTTAGAAGTATCTATTTCTGGATGATTTTTAAGCATTTCCTCTACTTCTTTTACAATTGCCTGCACTTTTCCTGCATCTTTGTACCTTAACCCAATATTCGTTAGAATTCTTCTGTTATGCATTCTAGAGGGGTTTTCAATGGATATATTTAAAAAAACAGAGTTTGGAACATATAAAGGCCTTTTATCAAAGGTTCTGATCCGGGTTAACCGCCAGCTTATATGCTCTACAGTCCCTTCAATATTTCTATCAGGTGAGCGAACCCAGTCGCCAATAGCAAAAGGCCTGTCTAAAAAAATCATCAATGCGCCAAAAAAGTTGGCTAGTAAGTCTTTTGCGGCAAAACCTACCGCAACACCACCAGCACCTCCAAAGGCAACTATGCCAGAGACTGGAATGCCAAACTCCTGCATAAGGATCAGACCTGCAGTAATTAGTACGGACAATCTTAACAATTGAATAATTGCTCTAATAGTTGTCTCGTCAAGCTTCCTTTTGCCAGGCCTGGGTTTTGCTAAGTTCAATTCGATTTGTCGGATGAATCTTACTAAAAACCACACAAATAAAATGATTATGCCTATTTCACGTAACCCGGAGACAACCTGAACATAACTTTTATCTTCCGCATGCCATGCAATCATATGCACGGCAACAATGAAGCCAATAAACCAAATAAAGCCTTTCAGTGGCACTATAAGTGCTTTTAGCAAAGCATCGTCCCAAGGACGATGTGTTTTTTGCAGTCTAGGATAAGCTTTTTTGTAAAACCTGGTAGCAATATAGCTTAAGATTAAAGAAAGAAAAATAATAATAAAGACTTCAATGACCCAGCCGTAAGATAGCGGTATCAGCTGTTCCCACCAGGGTTCTAAATTTTCGGACTCCATACAGTAATATCCTTATTCTGTAAGTTCAACTTTACTAGACTGCTTATCCTTTATTTTCCAATGCTCATAGGCATTGATAGCTGCATGTCTAATAATTTCAGGTAATGTAGGATGAACATAAATCGTATCTAATAAATCTTCAAGTGTAGCACCCATTTTCATGTAGGCAACAAGCATATGGACTAAGTCTGATGCTTCATCGCCAATACAGTGCCCACCTATTAGCTTGCGAGAATCCTGATGAAATAATAGCTTCACAAAACCTTCACTGCATTTTAAAGCCATGCCTCTTGCGCTATCGCAATAACTATTAATGCCCACAGCATATGGTATGTTTTTAGTTATGAGCTCTTGCTCTGTAACTCCCACACTTCCAATTCTTGGGTGAGTAAAAATAGCATGAGGAACGGGCGGGTAAATAACAGGCCTTTCTTTTTTATCTACAATAACATTTTTAAAAAGTTGTTCTCCTTCATAATTGGCAGTATGTCTATAAAAATACCTGCCAATACAATCTCCAAAAGCCCATACATTTTCTTGCGTCGTTTTTAAAGAAGCATCGACTTGGATGAATCCTTTATCATCAGTGGCAATCTTAGTATTTTCTAAGCCAATTTGATCGGTCCATGGCTTTAGGCCTGTTGCTATTAAAAGAGCGTCAGAAGAAAGGCTCTTTTGTTCCTTATTTTGAAAATAATGTACTGTAAAAATGCCTTGGTTATATTCTACTTTCTGAACTTGGCTGTTTTTATGAACTTTGACTATTTCAGAAAAGCCCTTTTCAAATTCTTCTTGTATGTCAATGTCTTCTCTTGTTAAAAGACCTCCTTTAGTAATTACATGAACCTCACTACCTAGCATTTGGTAGTAAAACCCTAGCTCCGAGCCAATATATCCCCCGCCAATGATGATGATTTTTTTAGGTCTTTTTGTATTTCTCAAGGCATCTTGGGAAGTCATAAATGGAGTATCTCGCAACCCTTCAATGTTGGGAATGTAAGGCCTTGCTCCAATGGCTAAAAAAATATGATCAGCAGTAATTCTTTCACCGGCTACTTCTAAAACTTTTTCTGAAATAAATTTGCCTGCAGCCTGATATAAGTGAATATTAGGGTTTTTTTCATATTGAGGTGGGATATTACCCGCCTCTTCATCGACAGTGACATTTACTTCTTCTACTATTTTAGGAAAGTCAATGTTTTGAATGGCAACATGGATATGATACTCTCTTGCTTTATTAGCCCAATAGGCAACATCAGCTGCTTGAATCAGCATTTTAGAAGGAATGCAACCTCGATTTAAGCAGGTGCCTCCCATCTTTTCTTTTTCAATGACAGCAACTTGAAGCCCTCTTGCTGCAACGGGGCGAACTAACTTTGTACCAGCGCCTCCTCCTACAACGATCACATCATACTTTTTTGTGCCACTTGTCATCCGACCCTTTGCTATATTGTTTTTTTACAGCGCTCCACGCTACTTTATTGGCTGTTTCAGTAAGAGACGCATTTCCTCTTCTCTTAGAGGGAGATTTGTACTGCTTTTCAGCATTATTATAAGCTTCCTTGAAGATTTCTTGCGCTCCTTTAGGCAAGTGATCTTTCACAGGTTTTGGTAAATCTGATCGTCTTTTATATGGCATGCCCCCCTCCATATTATTCTAACTTTTAGATAAGTTATTATAGAGTTATTTCCCAGAAAAAAACTTTTTGTTATTAAGAAAACAAAAGGGAGAAATGTTATTAAGAAATATAAAAAATGTGAAATTTGCTCACAGGAATTTCCTGAAGATGAGATGTTTCCTCTATCTTTTTTAAGAAGCTCTTTAATCGAAAACTTGCAAAAAAAACACCCGTCCGTTTCTCCTGATGGGTATATATGCCCCAAAGACATGAGAGCTATTAGAACTGAAAGAATCCAGGATCTTTTAATTGAGGACAAAGGAGAGCTGTCTCAGCTAGAAAATGAGGTTTTGCAAAGCTTCGAAGAGCATGAAATCTTAGCTGAAGATATGAATAAGAAATTTGAGAAAAATCTAACTTTTGGAGAACGGCTTGCAGACAAAATAGCTAAGTTTGGAGGTAGCTGGAAGTTCATCAGCATTTTTATTTCTATTATCCTTTCATGGATGACCATCAACACAGTTTCCGCTTTCATTCATCCTTTTGATCCTTATCCATATATTTTACTTAATCTGTTTTTATCTTGTTTGGCTGCCATTCAAGCTCCCATTATCATGATGAGTCAAAATAGGCAGGCAGCACGAGACAAACTACAATCCGACTATGAGTATACCACTAACTTAAAAGCTGAACTGGAAATCAGACAGCTTCACTCAAAGCTGGACCAATTTATGAAAAAACATTGGTACAGACTTCTAGAAATACAACAAATTCAAATAGATCTGGCTGAGGATCTTTTAGAGCAAAATCATAAGAAAACAAAGGACGAGTAGCTTGTATTTTTGGAAAAAAAGACTTAATTACATTCTCAATACCAATAGCCAGGTTTTAGACACAAGCAAAGGTCCTGTCGAGTATGCCATTTATGGACATGGCCCAATTGTTGTCGGAATGCATGGAGCTCCAGGAGGATATGATCAAATCATTTGCTTAGGTGAAATGATCGCTAAAAAAGGGTTTGAATTAATTGGTTGGTCTAGACCAGGTTATCTCAGAACTCCTTTATATGTAGGTAAAACCATAGAAGAACAAGCTGATGTTTTAGCCGAACTCTTAGACCACTTACTAATAGACAAAATTTCCCTTTTAGCCATTTCAGCAGGAGGACCTTCAGCTTTGCAGTTTGCTATAAGACACCCTGATAGAATTTCATCTCTTATAATGGAAGCTGCCGTGACTAAGACATATAAACCTGAGTTTATTGAGAAAAATAAACTATTTGTAAAAATTGGCTTAAGTGATTTAGGCCTTTGGTTTTTACACTGGATGTTTAGAATAGCACCTAGAAAAACCTTAGAAAAATTCCTTAGTTTTGAGAGCAGCTTGGACTCAAGCGAAATAAAAAAGCTTGCTTCTAGTGTAATTAAAGACACTGTAAAAATGGAGTTCTTATCAAAAATCTTACAGTCATTAGCTCCCATGAGCAGAAGAAGTCAGGGGTTTTATAATGACTTAAAGCAGCTGCAAAATATTAAGGATATCCCTTACGAAAAAATTCAATGCCCTACTCTTATCATTCATGGGACAAGTGATAAGGATGTTCCGCTTGAGCATGCTGTGGAGCTCTCTCAAAAAATTCCTCATGCAGAGTTTTTAAAAATTGAAAAGGGAACTCACCTTTTGAACTTATCAGATCTGTTTCAGGATGCTGAAGAAAAAATTATTCAATTCTTGCTTGATAATTCATAATTCACCCAACTACTTTAAAAAAAAATTATTATCTATGTTTTATTCTAAAGAAGTAATATAATATCTCCTTTAAAAATTCATACTTTTAATTAATGGAATATAAAACACAAAAAGCATCTTCTCTATTAGACGCTTTAAGAGAGCATTTGGTTGACTCTTCTAATAGAACAATTCGTAACTTACTGAAAAATAAGTCTGTACTGGTGAATGGCAAACTGGTTCAAAAAAGTTCTTACACCGTTTCTGAAGGTGATGTGTTAAAAATTTTACCAAAACAGAAAAGCACCTACCAGAATGTGAAGATTATTTTTGAATCTAAAGACTATATCATTGTTGACAAACCTGCGAATTTGCTTTCTGTTCCTTTAGATAACAAAGGAGGGGAAAATGTTTTTCAAATCTTGAAAGACACCTACCCAAAAACTGCTCTTTATCCTGTACACAGACTAGACAAAGAAGCTTCTGGTCTTTTGATTTTTGTGAAAGGCAAAGAAAATCAAATAATTTTCAAAGAGCTGTTTGCTGAGCATTTGATAACGAGACAATACCTTGCTATTTGCGAAGGAAAGCTTCCCCATAATAGTGGAGTTTTCACCTCAAAATTAAAAGAGCTGCCTAACTATAATGTCGTCTCAGCTGAAGACGGTAAAGATGCTACTACTTTTTACAAAGTAGTTTGTAAAAGGAAAAATACCAGTTGTTTGCAACTGCAGTTAGAAACAGGACGCAAACACCAGATTAGAGTGCATTTAAGTGAAAGTGGTAATCCTATTGTTGGTGATAAGCGATATGGGGCAAAGTCTTCTTTTCACAAAAGAATAGCTCTTCATGCTTACAGATTAGCCTTCACTGACCCTAGCACTAAAAAGGAAATGTCTTTTTATTCGCAAATACCGGAGGAATTTTCTTTAGAAAATTTCTTAAACGAGTATTCTTCAAATAAAATGGAGGATATTCATGGGCAAAAAGGAGCTGACTGATGATGAATGGAAAAAAAAGCTATCAGCTGATCAGTACAAAGTATGTAGACAAAAAGGAACTGAACCTCCTTTTGCAAATGAATACTACAACCATAAGGAAAAAGGGACCTATCATTGCGTATGTTGTGGGCAGCCGCTTTTTTCTTCAGACAACAAGTACGACTCTAAAACAGGCTGGCCGTCTTTCACAAAGCCTATCCATCAAAGTGCTGTCACAGAAGAGCCCGACTATACATTAGAAAGCATAAGAACAGAAGTTAAGTGTTCTAATTGCAATAGCCACTTAGGTCATGTTTTTCCGGATGGCCCTAAGCCAACGGGCTTAAGGTACTGCATTAATTCAACATCTTTACAATTTAAAAAAAGCTAATGGTTGTCACAAAAGAAAAGATCGATTCTTTAGAAGTAAAAATGAAAAAATTCTCTATAAGAGAAGAAGATCTTATAGAAAAGTTTATTTTAGGCTCTGGCAAAGGAGGTCAAAAAATTCAAAAAACACATTCTTGCGTCTACTTAAAACACATTCCCACAGGAATAGAAATCAAATGTCAAAAAACTCGATCCCGTGAAGACAACCGCTATTTCGCTCGAAAAGAACTTGTCGAAAAAATAGAGGAAATTACCCTAAAAGAAAAAAGCGAAAAAAAGCAAGCCATTGAAAAAATCAGAAGACAAAAAAGAAAAAGATCCAAAAGAGCTAAAGAAAAAATTTTACAAGAAAAAAAGAAACACGCAGAGAAAAAATCCCAAAGAAAGCCCCCTCAAATAAACAATCTTTAAAATAATTTATATTTTTAAAACAAAAACTCTTTTTGTTATTATAATATTTATTAAAAATTAAATTTTATTCATGAAGACAAAATATACAACTCTTGGACTTTTATTAGCCTTATCCTTAGGTCTTTTTTCGGGGTATTTTCACTTTACTGCTACTGACTATGCTGCAAAAGCACTATCCAGTTTATTTATGAATTTTTTACAGATGATCTCTGTACCTATTGTCTTTTTATCAATAACAGCAACTGTGACTAAAATGGAAAGCTTATCAGAAATGAAAAGCTTTGGTATGAAGATCATCAAGTATACTCTTATTACTACTCTCATCGCAGCAACGATTGCTCTACTTCTATATTTAGGACTGGATCCGGCGCAAACCTCTATTGAAACTTCGAATAGTATTACAACAACGCCACAAGGCGGGTATTTAGATGCTTTACAAAAGATCGTTCCCTCGAACTTGTTTCAAGCATTTGGGGAAAACAATGTAATTGGTGTGGCCTTTTTTGCTTTTGTATTAAGCTTTGCCATTCTCCTTCTTCCAAAAAATAATAAAGAGACTCTACATCACTTTTTCTCCTCTTTATTTTCTGCGTTTTTAAAATTGGCTGGCTTTATCGTAAAGCTGCTGCCTTTAGCCATATGGGCATTTACAACTTTATTAGTACAAGATCTTCTTTCTAAAGAAGTTTCTTTTAAGGTTTTAGGTCTTTATATTGCATGTATTGTGGGAGCAAACCTAATTCAAGGAGTGGTTGTTTTACCTCTAATATTACTTATCAAAAAGAACTCTCCTAGAAAGCTGTTTAAAGCTATGTCAGAGGCCCTGCTTATTGCTTTTTTTACCAAATCTTCTAATGCAGCCTTGCCAGTATCCATGAAATGCGCTGAAGAAAAGTATGGCATGTCTTCTAAAGTCTGCAGCATTTCTTTTCCTTTATGCTCAGTAATTAATATGAATGCTTGTGCGGCTTTCATACTTATTACTACCCTATTTGTCTCAGCTCACAGTGGCATGACTTTTTCCCCATTTGAACTTTTAGGATGGGTTCTTATCTCAACAGTTGCAGCAATTGGCAATGCAGGTGTTCCTATGGGATGTTATTTCTTATCAACTGCGCTTCTTACTTCTATGGGTGTCCCGCTTCATATAATGGGGTTAATACTGCCTATCTACGCCTTTTTAGATATGTTAGAAACTGCTATTAACGTTTGGTCTGATGCTTGTATCGCTGCCAACGTTGACAAAGAAATCAAGGAAGCGGCAGCCGTTGAAATGGCATAGCTAACGAGGCAAGCAGCTTTTAGTTAATTAGAGATGACTCTCTTTCGCTATTTAAAGAAGCTTCTGCCCCTTCACTAGCTGCTGCATTATCTGTAAGCCTTACATTTTCTAACCAAAGATCCATATTATTCCTTGTAAGGTTAAGAATTTGAGCTCTAGCTCTAGTAAGTTCAGCATCAACTCTAGTAACTTCAGCTCTTATGCGATCTACTTCTGCTTCGGCATCTCTTAGCCTAACTAACTCAGCTCTTCTAGTGACTAGAGTTCTTTGCCTAGCGCGGAAAAACTTACGCCTAATAACTCCCACGTATATTTCAATACGATTTGTATCTTCTGCATTATTACAAGCTCGCTTGACCTTTTGAAGAACTCGAAAAGCTACTTGAGTTATTTCATTTTTTACATCAAAGCCTAGCTGATCATCCTCAAGAAAGTCTTCCTGCCCAGGGAACAAGTGAATAGCTTGAGAAGTTAGGCAATCAAAATTTCTAGCTGTATTAATCCTATCAGAATTTAAAGTAAAAAATTTCCCAAAAACATAATAAAATATCCGTTGAACCACTCGAACAACTTTCGAAGTTTTCTGTTCTATTTGTGGTACAGTCACTCTATGGCGGATTCCCCTTACTACGAGCTCTTTTTGAGCAAAAGTAACGTGTGAAGAATTTAAATCTATACGGGAGAGGTCCTGCAGCGCCTTTTTATAGTGTTCAATGGTTATCATATTTAAATTAGCTTCAGTCCTTTCTCTAGCTCGTCACCCCTCTACCCTAACTTCACCTCTAAGTCTAGTGACTTCATTTATAAGGTTAGCAATGTCAGCTCTTGCACTACTAAGCTCACTTCGAACTATAGCAATTTCAGCTATTGCAGAATCTCTTTGACTTTCGACAATAGCAAGTCTAAGTGCCTCATCTCCTCTAGCATCTTCTGCAGTTTGCCGTCTAGCTTCGGAAAATCTATTCCTGATATCTGTTTGCACTTGCTGAATAGAACTTCTTCCTTGCTCGGTATTACAAACTCGCTTGATTTTCTGAAGGACTTGCAAAGCAACTTGAGTTACTTCATTTTTTAGATCAAAACCTAACTGGATGTCATCAAGTAAGTCTTCCCGTCCATAAAACAAATCAATGGTATCAGAAGTTAGTCGATCAAGGCTTCTAGCAGTATCTAACCTACCTGAATCTAAATTAAAAAGTTTTCCAAAGATATTAGAAAATATCCGCTGGAACAATTGAATGATTTTGTAAGTTTTCTGTTCTATCTTTGGTACAGTAACCCAATGCTGCACCCCTTGTAATGTAAGTTCTTCACGAGAAAAAGTAACACGTGAAGTGGCTAAGTCCATATTTGAGAAGTCTTGAAGAGCCCTTGTATATCTTTCAACAGTAATCATATCGTAAAATGTCCAATTTGTTTTTTTTGCAAAATTTTTAAACCAAATAAGATACAAAAAAAAACAATATTGTTAATAACAAAAAATCAAAAAATTATCATAACTTTATCTAGAAGCAGTTTGCGAAGAAATTGTTATTACAACGCTAAGTTGTGTAACAATGTAGAGTGGAGCCATAGGTTACAAGATCTGTGCCTTGGACTTTGTTAGTTCTTTCTTAAGTTCAGATTTATTTAATCTGTTTTTTATCTATTGCGGTATTTAAAGCAACAGCAGCTTTTTATCCAGCCTCCTTCAACATTTCTTAGGCGAGCAATTTCAGCTTGAGCTCTAGTTAATTCAGCTTGAACCCTATCAGCTTCATTTCTTGCAACTTCGCTTCTACATTCTGCATATCTACGCAGACTCACTTCAAGGTCTTTTTCATCTACAATTAGTTGCCTGTTGAAGCGATATTCCCTTCTAATATTTTCCTGACATTGATCAATAAGATTTATATTTTCCGGACTATTAGAAACCCGCTTGATCTTTTGAAGAATTTGAAAAGCGACATAAGTGACTCTATTCTTTAAATCAAAACCTAGCTGAGCATCATCTAGTCTGTCTAGCCCTCCACGAAATAGATTAATTGTAGTAACTATATTGTTAAGATTGTTAACTGTGTCTAGCCTAGAGGGCTCTAAATCAAAAAATTTCCCAAAAACACTATGAAATATTTGTTGGAGCAGTTGAATAATTTTATGAAGTTTTTGTTCTATTTTCGGCATAGCAACCCAAAAACGTATTCTTTCTCCCACAAATTCTTCGCGGGAAAAAGTAACACGTGAATTACCTAAGTCCATATTTGCGAAATCTTGAAGGGCTCTTTTATAGCGTTCAATGGTTATCATAACGTAAAGTAGACAATTTATTTTTTTGTGAGGGTTTTAAACTGTTCAAGCAATAAAATAAACACTTTAAGCATGTCAATATTTTAGAACTCAATTTTTATTACAGTTACAGTTTAACTCAGACTGCGGTGATCTTTTTAAAAATTGATAAATTAAGCCGTAGGCTTTTTTGCTAAATATAATTGTTTTGTGCCCTCGCTTTATCACTACATGCTTGTGAGGAGTTGACAAGGAGGTTTCACTTATCGCAAGAGTTCCATCATTTTTTTCTTTAAGGAGAGGATTAAAACCCAAGCTCCCTGCAATTACTAAAACACCTTCTAATGAACTCGGATACTTCCCTAAATCATCAAAACTAGTTTTTGTGATAAGTTCGTGCCCTGAGAATTGCTTAGTAATCCACCTTGTCAGTGAAAAACGACCTGCCCATCTTCCCCAATAACTTCCTTTTAAAGGAGGCGCAAGTAAAATAACCTTACCAATTTTTGCTTCATAAGGACACGATGGATCGTTTAAGGCCGCTAATAAAACCAATCCTCCCATCGAATGAGCCACAAAATGAATAGGCTGGTCCGGCTTATCCTTTACTAGACTTGTTAAATAAGAAACTAGCTCCTTTGCATGTTCTCTAATAAACCGATCCCTACTTGGATACTTCCAACTAACTGAGTCCCACCCATCTTTTCTAAGGTTTTTCTTAAAAAGGTGCATATTCCAGGAAGAACCCATAAATCCATGAATACATACTACATGGTCCTTTTTAGCTTCAGAAAAAATAGAAGATGCTAGAAAAATAAAAAAAAGTAATAACTTTTTATACAATGGTTAAACCTTATTCACACTACTGAAGGGATTTTAACAGAAATACCTATAAAAAGAATCTCTCTCATTTATTGCTTTTTAAAATTTTAAATTGGACAGCAAGTTAGCTGACTTTCACCCATGCTGCTGAGGAAGCTGAATTCTCTGTTATAAAAGGTTTTTGTGTTGTTAAAATGATGCGCTTTTTTAGCGCTTTTTCACGTATCATTTTTGATAAAGGAAGGTGGGGGTCTACAAATACAAGGGAGCGCCACGGCAGTTGCTGACTTTTTAAAAACATTAATGAAGTATCATTATTTTCATCGAATGTTGTTGTTTTTAAGAAACATGCTCGAACAGTCCAATTATTTATCTTTAAAACAGTTAAAGTATCATGCGAAACTAAAATATCACTAAGTGAAGCAGTTTGAAATCTATAAAGCTCTTTTTGGTTCCCCCATAAATTTACCCAAAAGGTTCTATTAGGCAAAGTATTTGGATAGGAAGAGTGAACAAATAACCAAAGAATTGAATATCGAGATAAATTATCAGGGCCTATAACTATTGAATCGTCAGCTTTGTTAGTCTCTGGTAATATTCCATCTAAACAAAATGACTCAAGCCCGAGGATCAATAAATCCTCCTCTTTATTAATAAGCGGTCTACCATCAGATATATTTCCTTTTTGAGAAGTTGAGAAGCTATTTAATTTTAGATGACCTTCCCCAGAAAAATGGCAGGAATAGTGAGCTTTACTAAGATCATCATCACACCCAGTAGTGACATTAAGCATTTTTCTTTTGCTTTTTCCACAGTCAAGGTTATAGTAAATATCTAATTCGCCATTTTCAAATTTACCACGAAAATTGCCTATCGCTATAGATGATTTCTCCTTCCTTAAAGCTATTTTAACTTTTTCAATAATTACTTCTTCCAATATCCTCCCTGTGTAAGGAAATTCAACATAAAATTAATATTAATACTTATCAATTCAAATGCTTATCAAAAAACTCAACGCTTAAATTCCCTAAAACCTTATGAATTTCTGCTCGGTTTACATCTGGGTGGTCGTTATAAAACCTTTCATCCATGATCATTTTTCCAAGATCTGTCGCCTCGTTTAGGAAAATATAATGCCCTGCTTTTCCTTCTAATAAAAAGTATTCGGCGTTTTGAATAGTGTCAGCTAAATATTTAGCATGAGAAGACGCAGGCAGTAATTGATCATTTTCTACTCCAATTATTAAATGAGGCTTATCAATGTGCTGAATAGTGTAGTTGGTAAATCCCCATGTAAAAGGTGCCATAGAAAAATATGCTTTTATCCTTGGATCTTCAAAAGAACGTAAAGACTGCTCATAGTCTAGATTATTGACAACATCATCTGGAAACTCCCCTGTAAAGAATTGATATCTCTTTAAAAGTTTTTCCAGATCTACAGGTATTCCTCCCGCAAGCCAAATCCCAGTCATGCCACCTAAGGAATAACCACAAAAACCTACTCGTTCCTTATCTAATTTATCAGCAAAACAAGACTCTTCTAAAAGGTATGTAAGTGAAAAAGAAATATCTGCTGGTCTCAGCCAAGCGCTCAAATAAAGGTCAGGAGAAAAGAAGTCAAAAGTATCCCCATAATGTTCTACAGACGCTACTATATAACCTGCTGACACAAGGTGTGGCACTAGCCAAGCTCTATCTCTTTTTTCACCGCCATTGCCATGAGACATAAGTATAAGAGGATATTTCTTGCACGATCTTAAAAGTTCTGCATCTTTTTTTTCTGGAATCGGTTTCCACAAATCATCCAAGTAAGCTGGTATCTTCGTTTTTTGATTAATGGGATACCAAACATGCATGTTAATAGGGCGATTTCTCTCAGAATCATATAAGTGAAAAGCTTTCAAACCAACTTTTGTTTGCGTGGCAAATAACGAACTAAAGATAAATAAAAAAACAAGTTTTTTCATGGTGTAGTACCTCTATTAGAGCCGAAAAATAATACGTAATTTTTTTTTATTGGCAATCAATTCCAGTTCTCTTTAAGAATGCAGAAAGGCTGACTTCTCTTCCTAAAAAATCTTGGATTATTTCATTAGGATCCTTTTTTCCGCCTTGCCCGATTACCTTTTCAATATAGGTGTTACCAACTAAAGGATTGTCTATTCCTTCTTGTTTAATTTTTTCAAAGAAATCGAGTGCAATCACCTTTGTCCACAAATACCCATAGTAACTAGCTCCATATCCGGTGAGATGACCAAAAGAAGCTTGCCTGTGATCTTTATCATAATATTGATAATTGTTCCTTACATGGTCATGAACATCTTTTAGAATTTTTTGCGTATCGATTGGAACATTTTGACTAAAATATTGTAAAGAAAGCATAGCAAAAAAGATCTGCCTTTCTAGAAAATATCCAATATCAACACTTCTAGATGACAATATTTTCTCAATAAGAGAATCGGAAAGAGGTTCTTTAGTTTCATAATGAGAGCTTATTTTTTTTAAGATATCTTTTTCCCAAAGCCATTCTTCCATTAATTGTGAAGGGAGCTCTACAAAGTCTCTTTTTACATTTGTACCACAGGTTAAAATCATATCAGACTCCCCCATAAGATCATGAAAGGCATGACCTAGCTCATGAAATAAGGTCCTCATATTATCCAAACTTAAAAAAGAAGGAGACTCAGAAGTAGGTGCAGGAAAGTTGGCGACAACAATGTTCAATGAAGGATAACGGATATTTTCTGAATCCCAGGCAGGAATGATCGGACACATACAAGCGTGATTATATTTCATTGGCCTTGGAAATAGATCTAAAATAATATAACCTAACAGTTCCCCTTGCTTAGAAACTTTAAGAGCAAACAACTCTTCCGCCCAAAGGTCATTTACTTCTTCTTTAGAAATTTGGACTCCTAAAAATTGCTCAAAGATATTAATAAAGCCATCAACGGCAGTATCTAAAGTAAAGTGCTCTGCTATATATGAGTTGTCAAAGTCGAAACACTTTTCTTTATACTGGTTTTGACAAAAAGCAATATCCCATGGTTCCATTTTCCCACTTTCATTGATAGACACGCTCTCTGGAAGATCATTGATTAGCTCTTCAAACTCAACCTGCTCTTTTTTACTAGCATAAGCAAATAAGTCGTTTAGAAATTCTTTTGCCCTTTCTGGGGTTTTTATCATTAAATCATGCAATTGAAATTGCGCAAAATTATCAAACCCAAACTCTTCTGCTAATAATTGTCTTTGCTCAATTATTTCTTCTAGAATAGGTAAGTTCTCTGGATAGCCTAAATTTTGAAACACATGAAACAACTCTTCTCTCACACTTTTATTTTGGCATTCAGACAAAATAGGAAAAACAGTTGGATAGTCAGTTCCTAAAATATATAAACCATTTTCATTTTTTTTCAGTTGTGACAGAAAATTTTCTGGCATCGATTTTAGATCATCTTTATCTACTTCTATAAATTTTTGATCTTGAATAATGTTTTTATAAAAAAGAGTTGTAAGCTCGTTTAATTTTTTTTTTAGTTGAATAAGGCGGTTTCTTTTTTTATCTGAAAAACTTAAACCTAAACGATTAAGATCTTGAAGGATATTTTTTAAGTAATATAACTTCTCAGCAGATAAGTCCTCTCGAGGATTATCATAATATCTTTGTAAAGTTTCATAAACCTCTGGGTGCGAAAGCAAAAATTCTTCTTCGAAATTAGCAAGTTCTTGAGCTGATTGTGATAAATATTTTCTCACTTTTTCATTGGTATGCAACATGGAAAGCATCTGGAATAATTCAATAGTACTTCCCATCTGACCTAGAGCTGTATCAATAGGAATGACTACATTAGAAAAAGAACTTTTTTCAAAAGGTGTTTGAATAGCTTCTTCAAGTTTTTCTATAAATTCCTGCGTTACTTCATTTTTTTTCTTTTCAATGTCTGTGATAGATTGAGGAAAAAAACCAACAAGGTCTGCTGGAGTTTTAATAAGCGGAAAACTGGCAAACAGTGAGAGGTTTATAACAAGAAAAATGAACTTTTTAAACATTGCTGCTCCTAAAAAAATTTTAAAAAGGATTCAATAATTCAAAAAATTTGTGAAGTGTTTTTTTGATTTTTTGTTATAAAAAAGTAATAAACAGGTGAAAGATGTTTAAATATCTTCCAGTATTAGCACTTTTATGCGCTCCTCTTTTTGCTTCATGGGATTGCCCTGGAAAAAAAGAGGTAAAAGTATACAACTCATCTATTGATGACTCCGACCTTTTTAGAAAATGTGAAGAGATCGTTTTTATAAATGCCGAATATCTTCTCTGGAATGTAAGGCAAAATACACTCGATTATGCCCTTTATTCTGAAAGTCCTGCTAGAAATAACTCTGATAGCCTACTCGCCAGTGGAAAGTTTCAAAGAGCAGGTTTTGGATTTGACTCTGGATATAGATTTTCACTAGGATACTTTAATGCTCCAAAGTATTGGGAGCTTAAAGCTCAGTATGCCTGGCTGTATAGTAAAGCAAATGACAGCATTAGCTCCTCGAGTAATCACTTTTTAATTGGCACATTTCCACAGCTTTTGAGTAGATCTCTCGTAGAAGCGACTAGTTTAGCGCAGCTGCATTATCATGTTGCAGACTTTCTCATAGATCGGGTTTTTCATCCCAACCCTCATCTGAAATTACGGTTATATGCAGGGATTACTGGAGCATTTTTTAATCAAAAATGGAAAGTCCGTTATCTAGATGTGATTAACAATACAACGACCACCACTAATAACTGGAACTTTAACGGTGTAGGTTTTAGGACGGGTGTTTCATTTGACTGGTTTTGGAGAAAAGATGTTTATATTACAGGAATCATGACTTTTGCAAACTTGGTGGGAAAATACAAAAATCGATCGACTTCTATAACAACTGAAAACTTATCAGGATCAGATGATATTTCCATTCCCGTTGGAAATACTTCATATGAAGATTGGAGGCTCAGCTTTAACACTCAATTTCTAGCAGGTCCCTCTTATCAAAGATGCTTTCAAAAATGCCGCTTTGAAATATTTGCCGGATATGAATTGAACATTTGGACAAATGTACTAGATGTATTCAGATCTACTTTTGGAACTGCTAGCCAAAGCAAACAAACTCTTATTAATTCAGGTCTTCTTGGCCTACAAGGATTGACAGTAAGAGTTAATGTAGATTTTTAATTTTTCTAAATTTTAAAATTTAAATCTTATTCATTTATAATTTCATTTTGTTAATAAATGCAAACATTCAATTTTGAATTAATTACATATACATACAATTCTTTAAAAAAAATTTAAATACGATTGAAAAGATCTTGAAAAACAGGCATAATTTATTCTTTTTAATTTGTGGAGATAAAATGAAAATAGCTGTACCTAAAGAAACTCATGCCGATGAAACAAGAGTAGCACTTTCATTAGACACTGCCAAAAAACTGTTACAACTAAAAGCTGATGTGACCATTGAAAAAGATCTAGCAACTTCTCTTTCCATTGAAGATAAGAAGTATTTAGATCTAGGTGTAAAAGTTGAGTCAAACCGACAAGAGCTTTTTTCTCAAGCTGACATACTACTTTGCGTTAGAAAACCTAAAATTGAAGAAATTGCATGGCTTAAAAAAGGTGCAGTTCTAATTAGCTTTTTAGACCCCTTTAATGAAAAGGATCTAATTGTAGCTCTTCAAAAGCAAGGAGTTACTTCTATCAGCATGGAAATGATCCCTAGAACGACTCTTGCTCAAAAAATGGATGCATTAAGTTCTCAAGCTAACTTAGCAGGTTATGTTGCCGTTATTGAAGCAGCAGCTCACTTAAAAAAGGTGTTTCCTATGATGACTACCCCATCTGGAACAATATCCCCTGTAAAAGTTTTTGTTATTGGGGCTGGTGTTGCAGGATTGCAAGCAATTGCCACAGCAAAGCGACTTGGCGCTAGGGTGGAAGCTTTTGACACAAGAGCTGTCGTAGAAGAGCAAGTTAAGTCATTAGGTGCAAAGTTTGTAAAAGTTGACTTAGGCGAAACGGGACAGACTAAAGATGGATATGCAAAGCAACTAACTACCGATCAACTTGAAAAACAACGCCTTGCCATGAAAAAAGTTTGTGAAAACTCTGATATTGTCATTACAACAGCCCAAGTTTTTGGGAAAAAAGCACCTCTTATTATCACCAAAGAGATGGTAGAAAGTATGCAACCTGGATCTGTCATTGTTGATATGGCAGTAGAAACTGGTGGCAACGTGGAAGGATCTAAAGTTAATGCAACTGAAACTATTAACGGTGTGGATATTATTGGCCTCGCCAATCTTCCTGGGAAAGTAGCCTTAGATGCCACTCAAATGTATGCCGCTAATCTTTTCCATCTGATAAATCACTTCTGGGATAAAGAAGAATTTCGACTTGATTTAGAAAATGATCTACTAAAAAGCTCTGTTATTACGCATGAAGGAGTTATTTTCAATGATCTCATAAAAAATAAATTCACACAGGAAAACTAACAATGGACGCTCAAACATTACTTCTTTTGTCTTTTGTATTAGTCCTATCGATTTTCGTAGGATTTGAACTAATTTCAAAAGTACCCTCTACCCTTCATACACCCTTAATGTCCGGATCGAACGCTATCTCTGGTATTACTTTAGTAGGAGCTCTAGTATCAACTGGCCTAGGGGGGGTAACTTTAGGAACAGTACTCGGTTTTGTTGCTATTGTTTTTGCAACTATTAACGTAGTAGGCGGTTATTTTGTTACAAACCGAATGTTGGAAATGTTTAAAAAGAAAGAGGACCCAAAATGAATTTTGATATACTAATTAATGCATCGTATCTTATTGCCTCCGTCTTATTTATTATGGGCCTGAAGCTGCTTAGCAGCCCTAAAACAGCTCGAAAAGGAAATTTCATTTCTGCATTGGGTATGTTCATAGCTGTTGTAGTTACTTTACTTAGTAAGGAAATCATTGATTATAAACTTATTTTAGCAGGATTAGTAGTAGGGTCTTTTATTGGAGTCTACAGCGCTAAAAAAGTAGCTATGACTTCCATGCCTGAAATGGTCGCTCTACTGAATGGCTTCGGCGGCCTTTCCAGCTTGCTGGTTGGTTGGTCTGTTTATGTAGCAGATCCGAGCATTTCTATCTTATCAGCAATTACTATCTTCTTATCTGTTTTAATTGGTGGTGTTACCTTCACAGGAAGTATGGTTGCTTGGGCAAAGCTTAGTGAAAAGATTTCAGGAAGACCTCTTCTTTTTTCTGGGCAAAAATTCTTTAATTTCACATTGCTTTCTGCCATGGTCATTTTAGGAATACTATTTTCTATGAACCCTACTGTCAGTTATTCCTCTTTAATAGGTGTTATTGCAGGTTCCTTGCTTTTAGGTATCTTATTGGTTATTCCTATTGGTGGAGCTGATATGCCAGTTGTTATTTCGCTATTGAATAGTTACTCTGGTATTGCCGCGTGTGCTGCCGGGTTTGTTATTGCCAATAACATATTAATTGTCTCTGGCGCATTAGTTGGCGCAAGTGGGATCATCTTAACATCCATTATGTGCAAGGCCATGAACCGTTCCCTTACAAATGTCTTGTTTAGTGGGTTCGGATCTAAAGCAAGTGGCAAGCAGCAAGAAATATTAGGAGAAGTAAAGTCGCTTACTTCTCAAGATGCTTATCATGTATTAGAAGCGGCCAAATCAGTATTAATTGTTCCTGGATACGGACTTGCTGTAGCGCAAGCACAACATATTGTGAAGGAATTTTCCGAACTATTAGAAAAAAATGGTACTGAAGTCAAGTATGCTATTCACTCTGTTGCAGGAAGAATGCCTGGACATATGAATGTTTTACTAGCCGAGGCTGGTGTTTCCTATGATTTACTGGCTGAAACAGATGACGTCAACCCCATTATGAACACTGTTGACGTCTGTTTGGTTATTGGTGCTAACGATGTAGTAAATCCAGCAGCAAGAGATGATGATACCAGTGCAATTTACGGTATGCCTATTATTGAAGCAGATAAAGCTAAGAATGTATTTATTCTAAAACGTTCTATGGGATCTGGTTTTGCCGGTATTGCAAATCCGCTATTTTTTAAAGAAAACTCCTCTATGATTTTTGGAGATGCAAAAAAAACATTACAGGAGCTTGTAGCAGAATTTAAAAGTTAACCATTTTTTTTCTGAATGTATTTTTGATGATATTCTTCAGCTGGATAAAAAGTTTGTGCAGGTTCAATAGACGTCACAACCTTTTTTGAAAGTTTGCTTTGAATTTCATCTTTACTTAGCTCGGCTGTTTTCTGTTGCTGCTTATTGTGGTAAAAAATAGCTGAGCGATATTGATTTCCAATATCTAAGCCCTGTTTATCTATTGAAGTGGGATCATGAATTTGCCAAAAAATTTCAAGCAGCTCTTGATAACTAATAATTTGAGGATCAAATTCAATTTCTATAGATTCTGCATGCCCAGTGGTCTTTTGACAAACCTCTCTATAGGTAGGATTTTCCACATGACCGCCTGTATACCCAACCTTTGTCGAGATTACCCCTTTAATTTTTCTGAAAGCCTCTTCAACTCCCCAGAAACAGCCAGCTGCAAACGTTGCCTTTTCCATGAATAATGCAATTTATTTGATACTTCGGTTAATTCTTGTTTTTTCTTTTTTATTACATGGTTGTACCTTTGAAAGAAAAGAACAAAATAGCATTACTTTAAATATTGATCAGGAAATTGTAACTCTAGACCCTAGAATTGAAAGCGATTTAGTATCTAATCAAATTTACAATTTATTATATCGATCCCTTGTAAAAATTGATTCAAAAGGAAATTTAGAAAATGAAACTTTGCAAAGTTTTCAACTATCGCGCGATAAAAAAACGTATCGTTTCAAGTTAAAAAAAACTTTCTTCAGCGATGGAAGTTTACTTACAGCTAAAGACTTTGAAAATAGCTGGAAAAAAGTCCTATCCCCTGAGTTCCCTTCACATGAGGCCTACCTTCTATTTTCTATAAAAGGAGCCAAGCAGGCAAAGCTGCAGCAAGGATCTATTGAGGAGGTTCACATAAAGTCAATTGATGACTTTACTTTAGAAGTTCGCTTAGAGAAAGAAGATCCTCACTTTTTAGAAAAGCTTGCCTCACCTATTTTTTCTCCAGTGAAGCCTGGTGTATTTAATGGCCCTTATATTTTAAAAAGCTGGAAGCTGCGAGATCATTTAGTCCTTACTAAGAATCCCTATTTCTATGACCAAAAAAACGTTTCTATTCATCAAATAAAGATATATTTCATGCAAAATAGCTCTGCATTGCAGTTATTTTTAAACCAGGAAGTTGATCTTATAGGATTTCCTTTTTCTGCTCTTCCCTTATCATCTCTTTCAAAAATAGATGAGAAATATACAGCTATCACCAAAAAAATTTTTGGAGCAAAACTTTTAAGCTTCAATCACGACGGGCTGTTTAAAGATAAACTGATGAGAAAAGCATTAAGCTATACCATTAATAGAAAAGAGATTGTACAAAAAATTACTCAGACAACTGAGGGGTACGATTTAGATTTCTTTAAATCTACTGAACTTTTAGAAAAATACCACCCAGAAAAAATACGAAACACTTTAGACCTGCTACCATCTCCTCAAGATCCAATTACTTTATTGTATCATGATGAGGAAGTAAACCATCTAATCGCTCAGCAGTTAAAAGAAGGATGGGAAAAGCTACTTCCTATAAAAGTAAAACTGCAAAAAATGGAATTGAGTCAACTACGAGAACGACTTAAGAAAAAAGATTATGATGTATGTCTTATTTCTTGGATTGGCGAGTATTTTTGCATAGAAGACTTCTTAGAAAGGCTTTCTGACAAAAACCACTTCAAAAATGATACAGGATGGGAAAGTAATATTTATCAGTCTTCATTAGCATCTAAGGATTATACAAAAGCTATCTCTATTATAAATGAAGAAGAGCCAATAGTTTTTCTACACCAATATACCTTTAAAATGTACCATCAGCCTAACTTGCAAAATATAGAAATATCGCCTAATGGCATTGTATATTTAGAAAATGTAACGAAAAGAAGCCCATGAAAGCTGTTATTACAGGTGCCAATCGAGGTATAGGACTTGCATTATGTGCACAGTTAGTTAAAAAAGGATATGAAGTCTTTGCTCTTTGCAGAAAAAAAAGTAAAGAGCTCGAAAAGCTTTCAGCAAAAGTTATAGAAAAAGTAGACGTAACAGATATAGCATCCCTTGAAAAAGCAAAAATACAAATTAATACTCCTTTAGATCTTATTGTTAATAATGCAGGGATTTACCATAGGGATACTTTTGAAGATATCGATTTTAACGAGATTACTCTTCATTTTGAAGTAAATAGTATAGCACCTTTAAAAGTTGTAAAAACCTTTTTACCTCTTTTAAAGTCTGGCTCAAAGGTAATAATGATTTCTAGTACATCCGGCTCCATTACTAATGCAGACTCAGGCAAAAGCTTTTCTTATAAAGCATCTAAAGCTGCCTTAAACATGCTTAGCAAAAACCTTGCCATCTTTCTTAAAGAAAAAAAGATATCAGTAGGCATTTTTCATCCAGGCTATGTAAAAACAGACATGACTTCTGATGAGGCCACCCTAGAGCCAAAAGAGTCAGCTCAAGGTTTAGCTAAACTGATTGAGGAGTTATCTCTTGAAAATTCCGGGGAATTTCGCCATGTTGAGGGTCATACAATACCTTGGTGATATATGCATATTACTTTTCTTGGGACAAGAGGAAATATCAAGCCATCTAGTAAAAAACATAGGATACACCTCGTCTCCTTTTAAGAAAAAATCTTTTCTTTTTTCCAATTTCAATAAAAAAAACAACTTAAGCCATTGATAACTAATTACTAAGGAATTTACTTTTGTTTTTTTAAAAAAAAATCTTTATTTCTTTATTTCTTTAAATCTGTTATTATGTTAAAAAAGGAGGCTTACATGAGTGCTAAACATAATTTATCTCGCATGACTATAGACATACCGGAGGAAGATCATAAAAGACTAAAAGCCCTAGCTGCCGTTTTAGGTAAAAGCATGAGGGAAATAGTGGCCGATTGGATACATGGGTATCTTTATAGCGAAAATACACCTAATGCAGAAACATTGAAAGCCATTGACAAGATAGAAAAAAATAAAGACTTGATTGAGGCTACAGACGTCCAAGATCTATTTAAAAAGTTAGGAATTTAAATGTTAAAGCCAGTTTATTTGAAATCTTTTAAAAAGGAACTTTCAAAAGCTGAAAAACGAGGCTTAGATTTAGAAAAAATTAAATCTGTTATGACTGACTTAATTAAAGAAAAACCACTAGATAAAAAATTTCATAATCATAGACTGCAAGGAAATTTTAAAGGATATTGGGAGTGCCACGTCACTCCTGATTGGCTTCTTATATATAAAAAAGATGAGAAGTATATTTACTTTATTAGAACAGGAACACATTCAGATCTTTTTTAAAACCAAACGCAAATAGACAAACTTTCTAATTGAATTTCAACTATCCACATAAAATAAATGAGTTATCTCTTGAAAATTCCGGGGAATTTCGCCATGTTGAGGGTCATACGATTCCTTGGTGATATATGCATATTACTTTTCTTGGGACAAGAGGAAATATCAAGCCGTCCAGTAAAAAACATAAGATGCATACATCCTTACTTTTAGAGCATGGAAAGTCACGGGTAATGATTGATTGTGGCGAGAGCTGGCTTGACAAAGTAGATTCTATCCGACCAACACACATAGTTATAACTCACGCTCATCCAGACCATGCCTTCGGCCTTCAAAAAGGAAGCCCTTGCCCTGTATGGACTACCAAAAAGACTTGGAATTTGATTGATTCTTATCCTATTTCCAAAAGAAAAGTTATACTTTTAAATAGAAAAACAAAAATAGGTCCTTTTGTTTTTGAAGCATTCAGTTTGATTCACTCCTTAAAAGCTCCTGCCGTTGGCTATAAAATTAACGATAAGAAAAAATCCATTTTTTATGCTCCTGATGTTGCTTGGATTGACAAGAGGAAAAAAGCAATGAAAAACATTGATGCCTATATTGGTGATGGAGCAACTATTTTTAGAAGCATGATTCGAAAAGATAAAGAAACGGGACAAATTTTTGGTCATGCTAATGTCCGCCAGCAACTTACTTGGTGTCAAAAGGAAAAGGTAAGTCATATGATCATTACCCATTGTGGATCGGATATCGTTACTAAAGAGGTGAGCGCTTTAAAAACCATACAAGAGCTTGCTGAGCAAAGAGGCGTTTTTGCAGAAATTGCCTATGATGGCTTGAAAAAAACTATATAACTTTTTTATGGCTCTGATTAAAAAGAGATAAAAAGCCAATTTTTTTATGCATGCTATCTGGACTGGATCTTTAAGCTTTGGCCTTGTAAATATCCCCATTCGGCTATATAGCGCTGTTCAAGAAAGAGCTCTTAGCTTTCATCTATTTCACAAAAAAGATAAAAGCCCTATTCGATATGTAAAAATATGTGAAAAAGAACAAAAAGAAGTCGATTTAGAAGAAATCATAAAAGGATTTGAGGTTACTAAAGGAAAGTTTGTTTACTTGGAAGAGGAAGATTTCGAAAAAGCAAATATTTACAAAACCAATACGATGGAAATAACAGGTTTTACGGAGCTTTCTCAAATAGATCCTCTTTTTTTCGATAAACCCTATTTTTTGTCTCCTGATAAAAAATCGGAAAAAGCTTTTTTCTTACTAACCGATGCCCTTAAAACTACCGAAAAGGTCGCCATTGTAAGATACGTGCTAAAAAGTCATGAAAATCTAGCTATCATTCGGCCTTTAAAAAATATCTTAATTGTGCAGCAATTAAGATATTTAGATGAAATGCGCTCAATAGAGGGAATAAAAGGAACTAACATCAAGAGATCCCCTAAGGAATTAAACATTGCCGTAAAGTTAATTGAAGAACTGGCAGTAGATTTCGATCCAAGGAATTATAAAGATTCGTATGTGGAAGACTTAAAAGAGCTCATTCAGAAAAAGGCCAAAGGTAAAAAAATACGAGCTAAAGGTAAAAGACTTCAAAAAACAAAAATGTCTGAGCTAGAAAAAAAGTTAAAAGATTCATTAAAACTTAAGAAGAAATCGGCTTAAGTTTTTTTAAAATCATATCTGATTTTTGAATACCTAAGCTCAAAATAGTATACCAGGCTTTTTCCATTAACAACTTCTCTTCAGATAAATCCCCTGCTTTTTTTAGATATTTTCTTTTTCTTTGTAAAAACTGATAAAGGATGATTCCAGCAGATACAGATAAGTTAAAACTCTGCGTAAAACCGAACATGGGTAGTTTAAACCGATAGTCCGCCCCTTGACAGGCCTCATCAGACAGTCCCTTCAATTCATTTCCCAACAAAAAACAAATGTTTTCGTCTATTGGTAAATCTTCAAGAGTATTAGTCGTATCTAATGTTGCTGCTGCCACTTTAAAAGAAGTGCTTTTTGTAAAATCTGTGAAGGTTTTATGGTAAAATACATCTGTCCAAAGATGGGCTCCTTGAGTAGTATTTTTCCCTTTACTTTTTTTGAACTTAGAAGCAATCACATGCACATTCGTGACTCCTAGTCCTTCTGCTGAGCGAACAACAGCTAAAGCATTATGAATATCTACTGGAGACTCCAATGCAATTTGCACGGAAGATATTCTTTGGCTGAGTATAGAAGAAATTTTTTCTTTGCGTGAGTCAGTCAAAAATTGGGAAAGGCAGTCTATGATTTCTTCAGGAGTATATTTTTCTAAAAATTTTTCATACATTAGGCGCATCATGCATCTATAATACAAGATTTCCTGATTTTTTATTTTTAAAATGCAAAATATAGATGAAGGTTCATGACATTTTGATGGGTCCAATGCCCTTCCCTTTTTAAATGGCGTAAGAGATAAAAGATTCTGGATTGGAACAGTTCGTTAAATATGAACAGACAGCCAATTGATGCTCTATTTTGATTGATGCCCCTTTTCTCTACGAAAAAAATTTCGTTATCTATAAAAGGGTCAATGCCAATTCCTTTGACCTCAGTAGTAAAAGTAATTCTAAACCTATTTCTATAAATCCAGCGATTGGTCTCTTCTTTCAAGAATTGGTATTGCACCCTGTTCCTATCTGTAATAAAAAAATATGAGCGCCTAAAAATAAACGTTGTATCAACCAAGGGATTGTATGTTTTTCTCCAAGAGTGTGTACTTGAGCGAATCCATTCTTGCCGATATCCCGGGGCAACTAAACAAAAAGATGAGGGCTCATATTCAATAAACCCTTGGATATAGGCAAAATATAATTTTGAAGCATCATCGCCAAATCGATACTCCGTATCTATTCTTACAGCCATATTATTATTAAAGCCCTTTCCAACAGATCCTAAAGCCCATATTTGCCAGTCATTGTTTTTATTTATTTGTCCCCAACCTTTTACTAGAAAAGATAGAGTCAGTATTAATAAAAAGAAAAATCGAGATTGCAAACAATAACCTTCTGATCTATTACAAAAAATGATTTTATATCATTTGTTTTTTGATTAGCCAATGATTTCCTTTTCTCTAAAAAATACAAAAGCTTTTCAGGTTTTACTAATAATCTTTTTATGCATATCCAGTTACTTTTTATTACCTGATTTTTTAACTGAGCCTCAGCGATGGACCATTTTCACCTTTATATTGGCTATCGGTTTTTGGTCTTTAGAAATCATTCCTCTCTATGCAACATCCCTTCTCATTATTGTTTTTCTAACGTTAATACTAACAAAAGCTGATGGTATGCTTAATCTTGATGAAATGGGATATAAGCTATTTCTCACTCCTTTTTCCTCTCCGGTAATTATGTTGTTTTTAGGAGGGTTTGTTTTAGCAAAAGCTGTGCAGAAACATGAAGTTGATGTATTTGTTATGCAAAAATTCTTAAAGCATATTAGAAAAAAGCCCTTTTTTATTCTTTTTGGGTTTTTGTTCTTAAGTGCTTTTTTTTCTATGTGGCTATCTAATACAGCAACAGCTGCCATGATGATCAGCCTTATCACACCTGTTCTAAAAAAAATAAAAAGCGACGATCCCTTTCGAAAGGCTTTAATTTTAGCAACGGCTTTTGGCGCAAATATTGGAGGGATTATAACACCCATAGGGACGCCACCTAATGCTATCGCTATAGGAATTTTGGCTGAAAATGGCGTATTTTTAAATTTCTTAGGATGGATAGTCATGGCTTTGCCACTAGCTATAATAGTTCTACTATTTACTGGCTTTTTTCTACTTTGGTTGTTCCCGCCAAAAGTACAAAAGCTATCTTTCGAGTTTCCTCAAGAAGCATCGCTTACAAAAATGGGAATCGGCACCATCTTAATAGCTGCTCTCATGATATTTTTCTGGCTGACAAATACCTTGCATCACATTCCTGAAGCAGTCGTTTCCCTTGTAGGGGTAAGTTTGTTTGCGAGCTTTACCATTATTGATGTGGAAGATATAAAAAGTATCAATTGGGATATTCTCATTTTAATGTGGGGAGGGCTGGTACTTGGCCAAGCCATACAGTCAAGTGAACTTGCTACACAATTTTTACAGACCCCTTTTTTTGAAAAATATACTTTCAGCTTAATTGCCCTTTTTTGCTTTGTAGCAATTATTCTTTCTTCTTTTATTAGTAATACGGCTGCAGCCAATTTGCTCCTTCCCATAGCTATTAACCTTCCAGGACATGGAAAGATCCTACTTTCTATTACTATTGCCCTGAGCTGCTCTTTTGGAATGGGCTTTCCTGTTTCCACACCACCTAATGCCATAGCCTATTCAACAAGGTTTTTAAAAACGCAAGACTTTCTCAAGTCAGGTGGAATAATTTCTATTATAGCTGTAATAATTGTTCTACTTGGATTTGAGTATGTAATTTTGAATGTTTTTTAATCTTTTGCTTACTTGTAATAGGTTCTTAGACTCGAAGCAATAATGGCAGAGGTTAGTAACATACACCCCCCTCCTATTACTATAGGCATAATAGGGTAAGCTCCTACGATAGCTCCAGAAAAAAGAGGACTGACCGCTAGAGCTAAGCCTATAGTTGAACTTAACAGGCCAAGGACTTCTCCTTGAACATCCTCTTCTACAAAATTGGAGACTACTGCAGTTAAAGACGGGAGAATTAAGGCTGCAAAAAACGTTGTCACACAAAACAGAATATATAAAACAGGCACTACTTTAGATAAAGCAATAGAAAAAATAATTATAGACATCAAGATAGGAGCAAAAAATAAGATAGTCTGTGCCTTATATCGATTGACAATAGGGCGAATAAAAATGCCTGAGCTTAGTGCAAAAGAAAGCCCTGCAACGCCAAACACGTTTCCAATATTTTGGGGTGTAAAGTTGAAAGCATTAATCAAATAAACCGGCATAAACTCAAAGAAGAAGGACCAGCCAAAAATATACACAAAAGTGCAGAGAAAAAGTATGCGTATTTTCTTTAACTTAAATATCTTTTGCAAACTTTGCAGGCCAACCCAAATGCTCAATTCCTTCTTTTTCTTTGTTTTTAATGTTTCTCGATAGAAAAAAACAACCAAAAGCAAATTTAATGCCACAACCAAAACAGTTATTAGAAATGGTGTGGAAAAAGTTGCAAATGGTAAAAAATTGGGATCCGTTAACTTCCCACCTAAAAAAGGGCCTAAGGTAAACCCCGTACCCAAAGCCATATTATAAAGGC
>PFAC01000029.1:38507-43842 GCA_002773835.1 Chlamydiae bacterium CG10_big_fil_rev_8_21_14_0_10_35_9
GCCGGCGCTGACACCTACAATTATTCTAAAGAGCAATAACCCGAGCAAGCTATAGGAATAAACAGCTAAAAACCCAATAAAATAGCCCACTAAAGCAATACATAAAGCAAAGATTAACATTTTTTTTCTCCCTTTCTGGTCAGAGAAAGTCCCAAGAACTGGAGCACTAAAAAATTGAAATAAGGGCTGCAAAGACAGCAGCAACCCCAAATAAAATCCTCTAACCGAAGCCGATACCTCAGGTGCAAAAAAAAGACTGTCGCTGCTGAAAAACATAGAACTGAAAAGCGGGTAGACTAATCCAATTCCAAAGTAGTCGATAAATGCTACTAACAAGACTAAAAATATAGAAAAGTTTTTGTCGAATTTATTTTTAAACCTAGTCATTCCTACCTTTTTTTTATAATAGGAGATAGCCTTTCACAGTAGGTAAAAAACTATCTGCAATAATTCTAAGGAAAAAGAAGTTTGGTGACATGTCCCATTTTTCTTCCTTGCTTAACTATTTTTTTCCCATATAGATGCACTTTTATAGTCGGACTCATGATTAAATTTGTCAAATCATGAACATCCTCTCCAATCAAGTTGTGCATTTCTGCTTTAGTATGTAAGACAGGATCAATCAAATTAAGCGAACAGATTGCTCTTATATGCTGTTCAAACTGAGAAACAAAACAAGCATCAATGGTTAAGTGGCCGGAATTGTGCACTCGAGGAGCTATTTCATTTATTAGCAGTTTTCCTTCTTTGACAAAAAACTCCACTGTTAAAACACCGATATGTTTTAGTTCCTGCATAATTGTCTTAGTCATCTGCACAGCCTGATTTTGTAAAGCTTGAGAAATATCTGCAGGTGACTTTGTTTTTTGCAAAATGCCCTGTTTGTGTGTGTTTTCAAAGGGACTAAAGGCTTTAAAATTATCTTGATCATCTCTTGCTGCAATAATAGAAATTTCTTTTTCAAAGTCAATTTTCTTCTCAAGAATATATTCTTGACCAGATAGCCTTTCTAATGCTTCATTGACATCCTTTTCCTCAGAAATAGATATTTGTCCCTTGCCGTCATAACCAAGCTCTGCTGTTTTTAAAATACAAGGAAATCCTAAAGTTTCGATTCCCTGTAATAGATCTTGTTTATCGATAATTTTTTTAAACAATGTCGTAGGAAGGCTTAACTTTTGCATAAACTCTTTTTCTCTGTTTCGGTTTTGAGAAATAAAAAGAGAATTCTTGGACGGTCTTACAAGAGAGTTTTCTTCCAAAAAAGCAAGAGAATCATGAGGTATATTTTCAAATTCAAAAGTTATGACATCACATTGGTCTGCAAACTCTTTTAGAGCGGATAAGTCATCATATTCAGCTAAAATAAAACTGTTAGCCACACTGAAGGCCGGGCTATCTTTTTGATCACAGTAAACAATGGTATTATATCCTAGCGACGCTGCTGCTAGAATCAGCATTTTACCTAGCTGGCCTCCGCCAATAATTCCAATAGTACTACCTGGCTTGATAAGATTCATAAGCTTCTGGTTCCTCTAAAATACTTTGTGTTTGTCTATCTCTAAAAATATCTAACTTTTCAGCAATGTTTCTATTGTTTAATGCTAAAATAGAAGCAGCTAAAAGAGCTGCATTTTTAGCACCAGGGGCTCCTATAGCTAAAGTGCCAACTGGGACTCCGCCAGGCATCTGGACAATTGATAATAAACTATCTATCCCTTTTAAATGCTTTGAGTCGATGGGAACTCCTAAGACAGGAATGGTTGTCATTGAAGCTATCATTCCCGGGAGGTGGGCCGCTCCCCCTGCGGCTGCAATGATTACCTGAATCCCTTTTGATTTTGCTGACTGAGCATAACTATATAGTCTATTGGGAGTTCTATGAGCTGAAACAATTTTAACCTCATAGCCAATTTCCAATTCTTGCAAGATTTTAATAGAAGATTCTATCACTCGCATATCAGAGTAACTCCCCATAGCGATAGAAACTAATGCTGCAGCTTCACCCATAAGATCCTCTTTACCTAATTTTGATAAGTTAAACAGTTTAATTTTTTTTTGATAATTTTTTCTTACTTTTTTGAAAATAAGTTATTAAATAAGAATTAATTAATAATTTTAACTTGAAATTACATCTTTAATTCAGATTTAGAATTATATTTAATTAATAAAAACTATTTGTTATAAAAAATTATAAGGATAATTGGAGGAGCAAAGGTGAAACTTAGTGTTAAAGGTTTAGCCCTAGGCATAGGTATTACATGGAGTATAGGTCAAGTATTGGTTGGTTGGGTTGCTATAGGTGGCTGGGGTGCTGAATACGTAAGAGTTATGTCATCCATTTATATTGGATTTAATCCAAGCTTTATTGGAGGTATCATCGGAGGTGTTTGGGGATTTGCCGATGGGTTTATCGGAGGAGCCTTATTAGCCTTTTTCTATAACGTTTTTAGCAATAAGTAGGACAAAAAAAAGAGCGAATATAGGCTCAGTCAGCTGATTGAGTCTATATATTTACCTCTGTTTCAAAAGCAGCATGGTCAGAAATGGCTTTTTTAGGATGATTTACATCAAAAGTAGCAACTTTGCGCATATTGACAGAAACAAACTCACCAAAAGACACAAAGAAATCTATAATCAGCTGGTAAGGTTTTGCATCTTTTTTATGGTGCCAGTTTTTCTGCACTAAAAAATCTGTCTCACTCGTAGCATCTTGATTCGTAACTGTTTGCCTATTTTGATTATAGTGGTCTATACCTTCTAGAAATAAAGGACTCTTATGGTATTCAGGGCCATTCCACTTAATGTTCATGTCCCCCAATATAAAAAAGCTTTTATTGTTTTCCCGTGTCCTTTTTTGAAGGGCAGATAAAATTCTTTTTTGCTCTTCTAATCTAGTATAAGTCTCGCCTGTTGTCGGATCAATATCACTAGAAGAGGGACTTAAATGTGTAGTAATAAAGTTTGCTAGCTTTGTTGTGAAAAGGAAAAAGCACTTATTTACCATGCTTTCTGTTCCCTTAATATCTGAAAAACTATGAAGCTCTTCACTACCTTCTTCTATGGCCATATCACTTGCTACCATCAGACCGCTATTATTTTGTAGAATAAAAGGTGTAGCTCCCATATGGAAATAAAATTCAGCAAATCTGTCAGATAGTTTTTCATAAAGATATTTAGCATCATTTAAGTCACTTACCTCTTGCAAACACACTACGTTAGCTTTGCTTTTTAAAATCATGGCAGCGATTTCTTCCACTCTTTCTTTATTTGGCTTATCTATACCACCAAACATGCGGGCAAAGCCACCTGAAGGTAAACAGCAGTTAAGCTGAAAAGTAGAAAAAGACCTATCGGATGTTTGCTTTGGTTGAACATTTCCTTTTAAATGAATAAAGGGTCGCGTTGATAATAAAAAAGCGGAAAAATGCAAGGTTTGCCCTACGACAAGTCCGCTTAAAGCAAAAGGCAATAACATTATAGTAGAAAATACCGATTTTGCAGCTGAAGCTGTTTTTTGCCATGAAGAGCATTCATCATTTTTAAAAGAGGAGACAGTATTTAACCAAGTTTCTGTAAGTTTCCAGTGAGGACTTGTTAAAGTCCTTGCATAGGAATAAAAATGATAAGCTATTGTATCTCTCACCTTTGCCACCGTTTCTGTTAATTTACGAGAAAGCTCCTTACCTGCCATATTATGCTTAAACATGCTTTTTTCCATAAAGGGAACCGCCTGAGAAAAGCGGACTAAAGACATCAGCATATGAGATGAGCCTTCTAATATGTTTCCTTTTTGAAATTCCTGCTTTGAGCGGCCAACCTCTATCGCCATATTGAAAAGCATCGAAAGGGCTACAATCTCTAAACTACCAACTACCATAGTACCTAAATATAGCAAGTGCTGAACTGCCAAAAAAACGCTATAGATCGCCTCTTGCGTATTTCCCGCTTGTAGTTGGAGCATCACTTCTGAAAGATCAAAGCCAAGGTCATGTAAAGTTGAAATACAAAGTCCAAGAGGATGCATAAAAAAAGTTCCAGCTAAGGCCGAAACAGCCACAGCAGCCTGTACTATTCTTTTTGCATCTTTTTCATTAACTAACTCATTAAAAGAACTAACTATTTTAATGGCATCTGCAGTGAAAGTTACAGCCCTTCCAAAAGGTTTATGCAAAGCAATAAATGGCAACGCTGCAAAAAAAACTCTAGTTGATAGAGGCTTCTTTATAGCTAACTCAGGCTCATATAAACTAGATTGATAGTAACTAGGCTCAATTAATTTTATTCCAGATAAAGTGCTCACAAAACGATTTAGTTTTAATTAAATTAAGTAGACACATATCTTAAAATTAATTGTTTTTTTAATCCATTACAAATTATGTCTAATTGTAAATAATTATTTTAAAACATAATTAGAGAAACTTTTTATTTGATTTTTTTAGCTATAGTAAATTACATTCCCTGCCATTTTTCATTTAATTAGGAGTAAAATATGACAGCAAGAATTGAAACCATTACCTTCCCACCTCAAGATATTATTATTAATCATTTAAATAGTAAGGTGGCAGTAAAGTCTATAAGATTACAGTCTATACCGTGCAATCAAATAATTGCAGAGACTTTTGCTAATCAAACATTTAGTAAAGATAATATTATAAAAATAGTTGCTTATGAGTTTCATATTTTAAAAAAACGAGAAGAACCTAACTCAACACCACCATATACATTAATTCCGATGTTGATAGAAATTTACTCAGAAGCTTTAAAAAATTGTCCTAACACTCAATAAAATTGCCAATTAACTGGTAGATATTGTCTGTTAGAATTCATATTTCAACTTAGAATAGGAATTCTAACAGGCAAAAAATTTCCCTTTTTCCACACTTAAACTCCTCATCATAAAAATTTTAATTGCTTTATTTTATAGGTTCAACATAGTCTTATCTCCCTCTTTATTAATTACTTACAAAAAAAATAGGAGTAAAAATATGACTACACCAACTAAAACAGTTTCACTTCCATCTCGAAGTGAGATTGCTGAAGCATTGAGTGACCCTTTAAAAGGGCACAACCATAAAAAAAGACACTCATTAACACAGGTTATTGAAGCGGCAGCCAGAGAATTTGCTAATGCTGTGATGGCTAAAGGTGACATTCAAGCAAAAGTCAACGAGGTATTGACCAATTGCAAAAATACACACCCTCAATTTGCTCAATCAAGAAAAGCAAGAGCTGTCATGGCGGGCGTTATTACGGATGCTTTGATTGAGACCTCAAAAAAGTAGCTCAATTAAATCAATCGACGGCAAATTATTGAGAAAAGCAAAACTCTTCT
>PFAC01000015.1 GCA_002773835.1 Chlamydiae bacterium CG10_big_fil_rev_8_21_14_0_10_35_9
TCCTACTTCTTCATAAGTAGCTTTCAGTCTTGGACTGTTCAATAAAGCTATAGCCACAGCCTTATCAACCGTAAGGTCGCCTGTTAAGTATTTGTCGATTTGATGTAATGCTATTTGTTCTTCTTCCCTATAGTTAGGTTGTTTTACTTCTAGTCCTTTTTCTTCCAAAACAACAGTAACTTCATGGATTTCATTATTCGGGTTCGTGTCAGGTTTTATGCAGCCACATAAAACACTTAGTAAAAAAAAGACTAAAAGTTTACTCCTCATAACACCCTTCTAAAAGAGGTTCTAGAGTAGGTTCGTAGGTGACTATATCAGTATTGGCAGGATGGTTTGAGCTTGCAATGGGCAGTGTTATGCTATTACAACTTTGTAATAAAATAAAAACAATGCAAGAAAACATTTTTACTTTTAGAGCCATGCTCTAATAAATAAAAACTATTAAGATTTAAGTCGATCTAGATTTTTTCTAGAAGAGTTCTTTTTACATCCTTTATGGGGATTCTAATTTGTTTCATAGAATCTCTTTCCCTTAAGGTAACAGTGTTATCTTCTAAAGTATCGTAGTCAATAGTAACGCAAAAAGGAGTACCCAGCTCATCTTGTCTTCGATACCTTTTTCCAATAGCTCCCGTCTCATCGTATTCTGCAGCAAAATAGGGCAGAACTTCTTGAAAAAGTTCTTTAGCTTTAGCAGTAAGTTCGGGCTTTTTCATTAAGGGGAAAATAGCTACTTTGATTGGAGCTATTTTGGGATCAAAATGAAGAACGTTTCTTGTTTCTCCTGACTCTAAAGTCTCTTCTTCAAATGCATCACATAAAAGAGCTAAAATTGTTCGATCAACTCCAAAGGTAGGCTCAATTACATGTGGGATAAACTTTTCTTTTTTTTCTAAATCGTGCCAATAAAGAGGATGACCACTTTCTTCAGAATGGCGTGACAGGTCGAAGTCTGTTCGATAGGCAAGGCCATAAAGCTCATTTACACCAAATGGAAAGTCATAAACTATGTCGACTGTTCTTTTAGAATAATGGGAAAGCTTTTCTTTTGCATGTTCCTTAACTTGCGTCTTGGCTTTTTTTAAGCCGATTAAAGAACACCATTTTTTCATCTCTTCCAGCCAGCTTTCAAAAGAGTTTTCCCATTCCTCTTCGCGGATGAAATATTCAATTTCCATTTGTTCAAACTCGATAAGCCTAAAGACAAAATTCCCCGGAGTGATCTCATTTCTAAATGCTTTTCCTATTTGCGCAATACCAAAGGGGAGTTTTACTCGAGTTGTATCTACTACATTTTTATAGTCTAAAAAAATCGCTTGTGCAGTTTCTGGCCTTAAGTAGGCCACGTCTGCTTCATTTTCATTGGTTTTGCTCATCTGTGTAGAAAACATTAAATTAAAATGCCTGGCATCTGTGAAATTATGTTCTCCGCATTTGGGACAAGTCAGTTTATTTTCTTGAATAATGGCTGTAATTTCTTCCGGACTTTTCCCTTCTACGTCCATATTTAACTTTTGTTCGATCAAATGGTCGGCTCGTATTCTCGCTTTACAGGTTTTACAATCAATTAAGACATCACTGAATCCACTTAAATGACCTGATGCTTCCCAAGTTTTAGGGTGGAGTAAAATCGGGCCGTCAAGGCCTACTATATCTGTTCTTGACTGAACGAAAGTCTTCCACCAGAGATTTTGGATATTTCTTTTCAGTTCCACTCCATAGGGGCCATAAGAATACGTATTGGCAAAGCCTCCATAAATTTCAGATCCTGGATAAATAAATCCTCTGCGTTTGCAAAGAGCTACAATCGGTTTTAAGGGGTCTAAGATTTTTTTTGACATTTTGTTAAACTTTTTTCAGATATGGTACTAAGATAAATAGTTATCGAACAAGATAGAATATTATGCCAAGTCCTGTTTTTTCCATAGTAATTATTGTAAGAGACTTCCCTCATTTGTTTGCAGCTACTGTAGACAGCATTTTAAAGCAAAGTTTTAAAGAGTATGAAATTGTTGTCGTCAAAAGAAAAATTAAAAAGGAAATAGAGGAAGGGTTTAAGGATCAAATTGCCCATAGTATTTACACAAACACCAATAATTTATCAGAGCTTATGAACTTAGGACTTAGTTCCTGTTCAGGGAAATATGTCCAATTTCTTTATCCGGGCGATTACTTTTTATCTCTTTATGCTTTAGAGGAAATCCATCAAATTATAGACGAGCATAAAATGCCTGATCTGATTTACTGCGCTTACTTGAAAAGAGAGCTAGATATGCCTCCTTTTGCCGAGTTTCACGAGCTTACCAAAGACACTCTTATAAAAGGGGTCATGCCTACCAGATTTCAGTGTTGCTGGTTTTCTACCAAGCTCCTTAATCATTTTGGAGGATATAATCAGAAATACTCTTTTCGGCCTAATTTAAACTTGCTTTCCCAGGTGTATAAAGATAAAACCCAGAAAATTGTAACAATCAACAAGGTTTTAGTTGATTTTGAAGCGAGAAAAAAAAGCACTGCTGATCTTTTAAGAAGAACGAAGGAAACATTTTTGGTAGTCTTTTCTAATTTTGGCTTGATACATTCGTTTAAGTGGTTTTTTGCGCAAGATCTTTATGGCCTTTTAAAAGGAGCTTATAAAAATGTCAAAAGCGCTTTCTTTCGTTAAAAGCGCTCGTTTAATTTTCTTTTAATTATAGCATCGATAGAAACTCTTCCGGGGCCAAAAACAAACACGATCAAAACGGTTAATAAAAAAGGGAAAGGGGCTTCATTCACAAGAAGTGATGGGTTTGCGATGAAAGAAAAATCTTTAAAAATGTGAGAATGTGCTGTGGAGTATGCCGTAAACATAATTACCATTAAAGGAAGGCAAATCAGCCTAGAGGCAAACCCTACAATAAGAAAAGCGCCCCCAACTGCCTCAAAAAAGGCTACTAAAAAAGCACTAAAAACAGGAAAGGGAATAGATAAATTAGAGAAAATATCGGCAACCTTTGTAAGGTCAGCAAATTTCCCAAGTCCTGCTATTAGAAACTGAGCCCCCCATGTCAGTCGCATTAAAAGTAGAAAAATACTTTGAAAATTTTCTCCCACTTTAATAGTAATTTGGTAGATCCAGGCTATAAAATTAGCAAAACCATTAGAAAACATGAATTAACACCCTTTTTCAAAAAAAGTATACTATCTATTGAAGTAGAAAATTAAATCAATAATTTATTGAATTTAATTAATTTTTTATTGTAAAATTACTTTGAAAAAATTAATTAAACCTAGTTTATATGGTTAAGTTATCCATTTTCCCGCAATTTAAAGCAGATACCCTTTTTCAGTCTCCTGTATTACTTTTTTTAGATGCAAAGCTAATTAGTAATGTAGTTTCAGGCATTTTGAAGAGTTCTTTAGGTCACATAACTAATGAAAGGACTCATCAAAATAGAAAAGACCATAGTGAAAGATCTTATAAACTTTTTATTAGAAAGGATTATTTGCAAAAAGCAATCCACTCTGTCCAGTTAGGGCAAGTTGAAGTTCTAAGAATGACAAGAAGTATTATTGCTTCTAAAACTTGATTAATTCTGTCTATTTGCTTAGGCTTCTCCAATAAAAACAGCTTAAGGGAGATCTATTGTTGTGAGTGTTGCCCATTATTTTACTATTTTGAGGATCTTGCTTATTCCTTTTTTTTCTATTTTTTACTTATATCCCCAAGTAATGGGTATAAGTACTGAATATCTTCCAATCGTCTTAATGATAATTTTAGGTATTTGTGAATTTTCAGATTTATTTGATGGGTTTGTAGCAAGGAAAAAAAACCAGGTAACAGATCTGGGGAAAGTAATGGATCCGATGGCAGACAGCATTACTCGGATTACTGTTTTTTTCACTTTTACGCAAGGGATTGTCAAGCTTCCACTTTTGCTTGTCCTTGTTTTTATTTATAGAGAATTCATTGTAAACACGCTGAGAACTTTATGTGCGTTAAAGGGATTTGCTTTAGCTGCCAGGCGCTCCGGTAAGATAAAAGCCGTTTTGCAAGCAGCTTCTATGTTCTTTATTTTAACTTTGATGGTTCTTTTCAACTCACATGTCATAGGAATAGATGATCTGCAACATTTAAGTTTTATTGCTGTTGCTATTGTTGCAGGATATACAGTCTTGTCAGCGGTTGATTATTTTTATGCCAATCGAAATTACATTAAAAAAGCTCTAGCAAAGAACTAATTTTTAAGGGCAAATAGAGCTAAATACTCTTTAGCAGGTTCAGTCCAGCTGTGATCTAATTCTAGGTTTTTATAAGCTATGTGTTTAGTTTTATTGTTTTTAAAGTCGTTGAAAGCCCTTTTTAAGCTTTCAAAAAGCTCGCTTGCATCATCTTTTTCAAAAACATAGCCATTTCTTGCTTTTTCAGGGACGTTTTTATCATCGACGTCAAAGACAGTATCGGCAAGGCCTCCCGTTTTTCTAACAATAGGTATGGTTGCGTATCTCATTGCTATTAATTGAGTCAGTCCACATGGCTCAAATTTAGAGGGAATAATAATAAAATCAGCCCCAGCAAACATTTTTCTAGCCAGTGGTTCGTTATAGTCAAAGTGAAAGTGTATATTTTTATTGCTGTTGTACATTTTTTTGAGCTCATCAAACTTCTTTTGTGTGTCTTTTTCAGGAGATGATCCACATAAAACAAACTGACCGCCAGAGTTTATTATGTAAGAAATAGCTTCTTTAATAAGTTCAGGACCTTTTTGCCAAACAAGTCTTCCAATAGAAATAAACATAGGTTTCATGGAGTCAGGGGCTAGTCCTAGCTCACTTTGTAAGTTTTGTTTATTAACAAGCTTTGCTTCATGTAGTTCTTTTTCAGTGTTTCTGGGGGAAAAATGACCTTTTAGGTGAGTGTCTTTTTCGGGATTCCACTCTTCGTAATCAAGGCCGTTTACGATGCCAAAAAGCTTTCCTTTGTTGTCTTTTACTACCTTTTCAAGTCCAAAGGCGCCTTCTTTTTGCACAACTTCTTGAGCGTAAGATTTAGAAACAGTTGTAACGACATCTGAATAGACGATTGCTCCCTTTAAAAGATTTAGCAACTCAAGGTCATCTGAGCTTTCATCTTGCAATAACTCCTTATTTAAATATTTTTTTGCATCTAATCCAATATTTCTAAGGTTTTGCTGGGAGCATTTTCCTTGATGTTGAAAGTTATGAACTGTAAAGGCAATTTTTTTAACAGTCATATTGTGAGACTGTAAAATATCTTTGTATAAAATAGGGCAGATCGCCGTGTGCCAATCATGTAGATGTAAAACATCTATAGTTTTTTTTTCATTTAATAGAAAATCCATGGCAACTTTAGAAAAATAAAGAAAACGAGCTATGTCATCTTGGTACCCATAAATATTTTCCCTAGAAAAATACCGGTCAGGATGATGGTCTTCTATGAATATAAGATGCACTTGATCTTGTATAACTTCCCAGATGCTGTTGTTGTGCCACTGATTTTTTTCACAAGTGACAATAGTTTTTTTTGTATTTCTTACATGGGGGATTTTTTTTTTAATCCAAGGAAAAAATGGTAAGATTACTGTTACATCTTGACCTCGCTTCACAAGCTCCATACTTAGCCCGTGAACAACGTCTGCAAGGCCACCTACCTTGATAATTGGTGCGAATTCTGCAGATATTTCAACGATATTCATGTAAAAATTTTTAGCTGTTTTCCTATATAAATATCCTATTTTTGAATAATCTTGAAGGGGTTCTTGCAAATAATTCTGTTACTTGGATAAGATACTTTGTTTAAATTCAATAATTGATTGATCGATGGGGTGTAGCCAAGCGGTAAGGCAGCGGTTTTTGGTATCGCCATTCGGAGGTTCGAATCCTTCCACCCCAGATTTGAACAATCCGCGCACACATATGAGTGACAATAATTCTTTTCATATCTTTTCTGGAACTTCTCATAAAATCTTGGCAGAAGAGCTTTCGCAAGTTACTGGAAGAGACCTAGGAGAAATTCGCATAGAATCTTTTCCTGATGGGGAAATAGGGGTTCAGATTCATAATAATGTGCGGGGAAAAGATGTGTTTGTCGTCCAAAGTATTTCCAAACAGCCTAATGATTACTTAATGGAGCTTCTCATTATTGTTGACGCTCTAAAAAGGGCATCAGCCAAAAGCATTGTGGCGGTTATTCCTTATTTTGGATACGCAAGACAGGATAGGAAAGATCAGGGACGCGTCCCTATTACGGCCAAATTAGTTGCCAACCTTCTTGAAACAGCTGGAGTGACTCGAGTTCTTTCAATGGATTTACATACTCCTCAAATTCAAGGTTTTTTTGACATCCCTGTAGATGATTTATCAGGTCGGCCACTTTTGATCAAGGCTATTAAGAATCTAGATCTTAGGGATTTAGTTGTGGTCTCTCCTGATCTAGGTAGTAATAAAATGGCTAGAAAATACGCTGAAGAGCTTGGTGTTGAGATTGCTATTGTAGATAAAAGAAGAATTAGTGCAGATAAAGTAGAACATGGGGCGTTAATAGGTGATGTTAAAGAAAAAAATGTCATCATTGTGGATGATATTTGTTCTACTGGAGGAACTTTAAAAGTAGCTGCTGAAATCTGTATTAAATATGGTGCAAAAAAAGTTTTTGCAGCTGTGACTCACAATTTTGCAGATGCTTCAGTGTTAGAAAACAGCTATATTGAAAAAATGTTTACTACGAATTCTATCCCACAAAGACAAAGAGAAAGTAATAAAATAAAGGTTGTATCAGTGGCTCATCATTTTTGGCGAGCAATTGAGTGCGTTTTAAATGCAAAATCGATATCATCTTTATATCGATAAAAAAAAAGGATTAATTAAAAATGAAACTTTCAGTTTTTAAGCGAGAAGGAAATGCTAAGAGCGTAATTAAAAAATTGCGTAGACAAGGAGACATTCCTGCCATCATTTATGGTCCAAAGGTTGATAGTGAAAAAGTTTTTTTGAAAGGACCGGAGTTTGAAGCTCTTTTAAGAAAGTTAGAAGCAGGAAGTCTTGGCTCAACTTTATTTTCATTATCATTAGAGAATAAAGAGCATAAAGCTGTTGTAAAGGATATTCATTATGATATCACTTCTTATAAACCAATTCATGTTGATTTTGAAATCACCAGTGAAGATTTACCAGTTAATGTAAGCGTGCCTATTGAATTGGTGGGAAAAGAAGAATGTCAAGGGGTTAAGCTAGGCGGTGTTTTAAGACCTGTAATTCGATTCATCAAAGTGAGATGCCTACCTAAAGATATCCCTGCTAAATTTTCTTTAGATGTAAAAAATTTAGTGATTGGCCAGTCATTGAAACTTTCTGATATTGATGTTCCAGAAAATGTCAGGCCTCTAGCCCGTATGAATGAAGTTGCTGTAGCTATTGCTAAGCGGTAACCATGTCTGATTCCTTTCTGATTGTCGGGTTAGGAAACCCCGGTCTTTCGTATGAGGGGACAAGGCATAATATTGGCTTTGATTTAGTAGATTTACTCGCGAAGAAACTTAACGTTTCTTTTCGAGAAAAAAATAAGTTAGAAGGGTATGTTGCCCATACTAGCTTTGCTGGTAAGCAGTTGGTTTTACTGAAACCAACTACTTACATGAATTTAAGTGGAAGCTCCGTAAAAAAGTGTGCAAGATACTATAGAATCCCTTCATCACAGATTTTAGTTCTCGTTGATGACGTTGATTTGCCGCTTGGTGAAATGCGAATTAAAGAAAAAAGTGGAGCTGGAACCCATAATGGCCTTAAGAGCGTAGAGTATTATTTAAACTCTAAAGATTATTTGAGGCTTAGGATTGGTATTGGGGATTCTAAACAAATGAAATTAGATGAATTTGTTTTAAAACCTTTTTCACCAGAAGAAAAAGACATTATTGATGACGTATTAGTAAAGGGGCTTAAAGCAATAGAAATCTGGTTGAACCAAGGAATAATTGAGGCAATGAATTTTGCCAATAAACGAGTTAAAAAGAATTTAGGTGAAGTAAAATGAAAAAACTAAGAAAGCATCTTTATGAAGGGATGTATATCCTAAATGCGACCTTAAGTGATGAGTCGCGTAAAAAAGCTTTAGATAAAATTTTAAACGGCATCACTGAAAAAGGTGGTGAAATCAATAAAATTCATGATCAAGGCAGAAAAAAACTAGCATATGAGATCCATGGTAAAAGAGAAGGATATTATTACTTAATATACTTTACTTGCCCGTCTCTTGCTATGGAAGAAATTTGGAAAGAGTATCATCTTCATGAAGATCTTTTAAGATTTATGACTCTGCGAGCTGATTTTGTTCGTGAAGATCTTGAATTTAAACCATTAAAACAAGCTTAAAGAGGGAATTATGGCTAGAAATGAATCAGGACTGGTCTTTGCAAAAAAGAAAAAAGCCTGTCCTTTCAAAGCTTCAGGCTTTAAAGAGATTGACTATAAAGATATAGAAACACTTAAACAGTTTATCACGGAAAAAGGTAAAATTTTACCACGTAGAATTACTGGAGTATCTTACTATTTCCAAAGAAAACTTAAAAAAGCTATCAAACGAGCAAGATATATTGCTTTATTACCGTTTGTTGCAGAAGAGTAAAGAGATTCAGGAGACAACCATGAGACAACAATTGCTGCTTATTCAAGACGTAGATGACTTGGGACGAAGCGGAGACTTAGTAAACGTAAAAGCAGGCTTTGCCAGAAATTACTTGCTACCACAAAAAATGGCTGTTAGAGCTGATAAAAATACTTTAAGAATGCAAGAAAGGCTACAAGCTGAAAGAAAAAAACAAGCTGAGATTGATAGAAAAGAATCAGAGAAATTTGCAGCTCAACTTGACTCTATTACATTAAAAATTGATGTTAAAGTTGATCCTGAAGGCCATATGTACGGCTCAGTCAATGCAAATGATATAGTAGAGCTTCTAAAAGAAGAGGGGATTAGCTTGGATAAAAAACAAGTTCAAGTTAAAAAACCTATCAAGGAAACTGGCACACATTCTATTGCTATTAAGCTTAAAGAAGAAGTGGATGCTAAAGTTACTTTAAAAATTATTCCTGAAGGAGTAATTGAAGCTGAAGTTGATGAAGTTATTGTAAAACCTGTCGATGCAGCTGAAGAGAGCGTTACTGAAGAAAATTTAGAGCCTCCAAAATCGGAAGACAAGTGGACCGAGCAAGAGAAAAAAGAAGTGAACGAAGCGTCCAAAGAAGTTTAACTTTTTTATCACCCGCTAAGTTAAATCTTTTTTTTCGAATACTAGGCAAAAGAAGCGATGGATATCATGAAATCGCTTCTATTTTTCAAGCCATCAACTTATTTGATACACTTACTATTAAAGTGTCATCAGAAGATCAATTTACCTGTTCAGACTCAAATATAGCTACTTCAGACAACTTAGTAGTAAAAGCTCTTAATCTTTTTAGAGAAAAAACAAATATACTAGACAAGGTTTCTATTCATTTAGAAAAGCATATTCCTATTGGAGCCGGCTTAGGTGGCGGGAGCTCTAATGTGGCGACTTGTCTTTGGGCTTTAAAAACCTTATTCGACTCTTCTCTTAAAGTTTCAACATTAATGGACTGGGGCGCTGAAATTGGCTCTGATGTTCCTTTTTTCTTTGCTAGCGGAGCTGCTGTTTGTAAAGGAAGGGGAGAGAAAGTTGAAGATATAGCTCTTCCTGATTTTAAGGGATATGTTATCTCTCCTAATATGCATGTTTCAACTATATCTGTTTATCACAATGTAGATATGAAACAAGTATCTGATATTCCTGTTGAGACATTGATCCGTTCTTTTAAATCAAGAGAGCCAATTTTTATCAATGATTTAGAGCATGCAGCATTTCAGGTAGAGCCATCGCTAAAAGAAATAAAATCCAACTATCATTTAACTGGAAGCGGGTCTTGTTTTTTTAGTTTAAAAGCACCTAAAAACTTACCTTCTTCTTGTAAACTTTTTCCAGTAAAGTCTGTTACTCGCTCACATACTACTTGGTACTGTCAATAGTTATCCTGCATCTTCTTGCAATAAAGAGTTCTTAACCAAATTCTTAATATCAGATATATTGTCTTTTAAAATGAGGGTGCAAAAAATGAAGCAAGATCAAATCTTTACGGATCAATATATTGTAGTTACCGGCGCTGCGGGATTTATTGGATCAGGCGTGGTTCGCCATTTAAATGACCATGGTTTAGAAAACTTAATTCTTGTTG
>PFAC01000009.1:0-16020 GCA_002773835.1 Chlamydiae bacterium CG10_big_fil_rev_8_21_14_0_10_35_9
ATTGTTTCAATCATGTCTTGGGTAATAACTTCACCTTCATTGATGATGATATCACCTGTAATACGGTGCATGATAGGACCAGGTGCCTTTTCATTTAATAAAAGGGCTCCTAGTTTTTCATGAAACTCCATTTGAAGTTCTGCTAGTTCAGTTTTAAATTCACTTTGAATATCTTTAATTCTTGTAGCTTCTTCAACTAGTTCATCATCTGTTTTTGACAAACGATCTCTTCTAGAATAAACAGCTATTTCTTTGACAATCGCATCAGTTCCAGGAGGAGCAATTAAGGAAGCATCCTTAACATCTGCTGCTTTTTCACCAAAAATAGCTCTAAGAAGTCTCTCTTCAGGAGAAAGTTCAGTTTCAGATTTAGGTGTAATTTTACCAACAAGAATATCCCCTTCCTTAACTTCAGCACCGATACGAATAATTCCGTCATCATCTAAGTTAGCCAATGCTTCTTCTGAAGCATTTGGAATATCCCTTGTAATTTCCTCTCTACCTAATTTCGTATCTCTAGAAGAAACATCGAACTCTTGTAAGTAAATCGAGGTAAACTTATCTTCCTCAACAACCTTTTGAGAAAGGATAATAGCATCCTCATAGTTGTAACCACACCATGGCATAAAGGCTACAAGAACGTTTTTACCAAGCGCTATTTCACCCCTATCTGTAGAAGGACCATCAGCAATAATATCCCCTGCTAGGATCTTTTCTCCAACTTTAACAAGAGGTGTTTGGTTTATACATGTTCCTGTATTGGACCGCATAAACTTTTTAAGTTTATATTCCTGCTTATTCAATGGATTATCTTTTGGGGCAATAATAATTTTAAAGCCATCGACATACTCTATAACACCATCTTCTTTAGCTACTATTACAGCTCCTGAGTCTCTAGCGGCCTTAATTTCCAAACCTGTTCCTACATAAGGAGATTCAGTTTTAAGAAGAGGTACTGCTTGTCTCTGCATATTCGAACCCATAAGAGCTCTGTTAGCATCATCGTGCTCCAGAAATGGTATAAGTCCAGCTACAATAGAAACTGACTGCTTGGAAGAAACGTCCATGTGAGTAACCTTGGAGGTTTCGACTTCCATCGGTTCTCCATTATGCCTTCCCCAGCATATTTCATTTTCAAACATCTTATATTCATCTAATGTAGCAGAAGCCTGAGCTATTACATTTTCTTCTTCATAGTCAGCAGTCATGTACTCAATTTCTTCACTTACAACATTATCACGAACCATACGATAAGGTGTTTCAATAAATCCAAATTCATTGATTTTTGCAAATGAAGACAGTGAAGTAATCAACCCAATGTTTGGGCCTTCAGGTGTTTCAATAGGACAAATCCTACCATAGTGTGAAGAGTGAACGTCCCTAACCTCAAAACCAGCACGCTCTCTATTAAGACCTCCAGGTCCTAAACAAGAAAGTCTTCTCTTATGAGTTAGTTCTGCTATTGGGTTTGTCTGATCCATAAATTGAGACAGCTGAGACCTACCAAAGAAGTCTTTTAATACCCCTGCCAAGCCTTTCGCAGATACAATTTTACCCGGAGTCATTGTGTCGGCAGAAAAATCAAAAAGATTCATTCTTTCACGGATGATTTTTTCCATTCTGGCCAAGCCAATACGACATTGGTTTTGAACCAATTCACCAACGGATCTTACTCTCCTATTTCCCAAGTGATCAATGTCATCAACGTTTACTTCGCTACTTCCGGTCTTTAAATCAATTAGGTATTTCAAAGCTGCAACAATGTCTTCTTTTTTCAATGTTACAGTAGCTAGTTCTTCATCCGTTGTTGGAAAGCCTAATTTGCGATTCATTTTATATCGACCAACGCGTCCCAAGTTATATCTACGAGGATCAAAGAATAACCTCATAATTGCAGATCTAGCATTGGAAAGTGTAGCTGGCTCACCTGGTCTAATCTTTCTATAAAAGTCTTTTAATGCTGATTCATAAGAATCATTAGGATCCTTGCTGAGCATTTTAATAATTGGATGTGTTTCATCAGCTTCTTCTGCTATACGTACTACCGAAATGTTTTCATCTAGCATTCTCTTAAGCATGGCAGTTGTCAGTTTTTCACCAGCCTTGCCAAATACTAAACCAGTATTTTCATCGATGACATCTTCAGCTAAAATTTTACCAACAAGTTTAACAAAGTCTTTTTCTGATTTAATTTTAACTTTATATGTCTCAAAAAACTCTTCAATTATGTCTGCGTCAGTTGAATAGCCTAGTGTACGAATAAAAGAAGTTGCTAAAACTTTTCTTCTTCTTTTTTTACGGTCAAAGAAAATATAGATTAAGTCGTTATTATCAAATGAAGCTTCTAACCAACTTCCTCTGTATGGAATAATTCTAAATGAGTAAAGAATAGTCCCTTTTTGATGTCTTTCTTGTTCGAAAGATATTCCTGGGGATCTATGAAGTTGAGAAACAATGACTCTTTCTGCACCGTTAATAATAAACGTTCCGTTTTCAGTCATAATGGGCAGGGTACCCATGTATACTTCTTCTTCCTTAATACCTGTTTCATCTGTAAGTCTAAATTTGACTTTGAGAGTTACATTGTAAGTAATGCCCCTTCTAATGCACTCCTCTGGAGAATATTTTGGTACACCTAAACTGTAAGAAATATATTCTAAGATGGTTTTTTCATCGTATGATTTGATAGGGAAAACTTCGCTAAAGACTTCTTGAAGCCCTTGATCTTTTCTTTCGTGAGGTAAATGGTCAGCTTGTAAAAATTGATTATAAGACTTAATTTGAATTTCAATTAAGTTTGGAAGATCGATAATTTCTTCCTTTTCACGAAAACTCACCCTTTTAGGCGGCCTATTTTGCATTGTGTATAGCTCCTGTGGAATTCTTTAGAATTTTAAAAAATTTACGCAAATACAAGCGCACAATTATAAATACTAACAAATTAAAAAATTTTTGGGGAGATAATTACTCCCCTGCTTCTTAAAAAAAATCTTACAGACCTTTTAAAGAAACTTTTCCGCCTGCCGCTTCAAGCTTTTTCTTGATTTCTTCAGCTTCAGCTTTAGGAGCGCTATCTTTAAGAACTTTAGGAGCAGATTCTACTAATTCTTTTGCTTCTTTAAGCCCTAAGCTTGTAATTTCACGTACAGCTTTAATGACAGCAATTTTTTTATCAGCAGGTGCTTCTTCTAAAGTAACTTGGAAATCAGTAGCTTCTGCTGCAGCTTCTGCTCCAGCTCCGCCTGCTGCAGGAGCTGCTGCTACAACAGCTTGAGCTGCCGCTGCTTTAACGCCCCATTTTTCTTCCAATGCACTTTTTAATTCTGCCATCTCTAAAACGGTGAGACCACTTAGTTGTTCTACTAGTTCCTCAATATTCTTACTCACGGTTATTACCTCTCAATTGATAAATTAAAATTAACTTGTTTGTTCGCTTTTATTTTGCAAGCAGTACATTACACTTGTAAGTAGACTTTGCATCACAGATAGAGTTTGTGACATCGGCGCTTCTAACAACCCAATAAATTGAGCACGCATATCTTGCATGCCTGGCAATTTTGATAGTTTTTCTACATCTGCAGAACTATAAGTCTGGCCGTCAAATTTCCCAAAAAGTACTTTAAGCTCAGCTCCATTTTCCTTATTGAATTGAAATAAGAACTTAGTTGGTTCAACAGGCTCTGTTTCAGCAAAAAGAACGCCAATATGACCCTCTAGATCTTTCAAGTCGACTTCCAGGCCACATTCTTCAGCTGCTTTAATAAAAACTCTTTTTTTAACAATTTCATATGAACCATTTACACCTCTTAGTCTATCTCGGAAATCCCAAGAGATATTAGGTGTAAAGGCTTGATAATTGGTTACAATCATCGCATTAGATGACTGAATTTTATCCTTGATTTCATCTAGTAACAGTTGTTTCTCTGATCGCATAACTTCTCTTTATGTTTAGATAATTGAATGTGCATCAATTTTTAAACCTGGCCCCATTGTTGAGGACAAATAAAATGATTGAATGTAAGCACCCTTTGCACTTGCTGGTTTTGCTCTAAGGATTGCAGAAAGAATTGCTTTAATGTTCTCAAGTAAATCTTCAATACTAAAAGAAAGCTTTCCAACTAAGTTATTAATAACGGCGCTTTTGTCTACTTTAAATTCAACTTTACCAGCTTTAAGCTCTGAAACCGCTTTTGCAACGTCGTTGGTTACTGTTCCAGCTTTAGGTGATGGCATAAGACCACGTGGTCCTAAGACCTTTCCAAGCTTTCCAACTTCTCTCATCATGTCAGGAGTTGACACTACTGCATCAAAACCTGTCCAGCCGCTAGTTACTTTTTGAAGAATTTCTTCGTTGCCAGCAAAATCTGCTCCAGCATCTAAAGCTTCTTTAACTTTATCTCCTTTGCAGAAAACCAGAACTTTTAATTCCTTACCTGTTCCCTTAGGTAAAGAGACGGTACCCCTTACTTGTTGGTCTGATTTTTTAGGATCAACACCCATCTTTAAAGAGATCTCTACAGACTGGTCAAATTTGACAGGAGGACATTTTTTCAAAACTTCAACAGCTTCCTGTAAAGTATACAGTTTTTTTTCTTCGTCAATGCATTTTGTTATTTCTTTTTGTCTTTTCGTTTCCTTAGCCATTTTATCCCTCTACTATATCAATACCCATGGAACGAGCAGTTCCCATTACTATCGCATCAGCAGCTTCATCCGAAGCCACTCTTAAGTCAGGTCTTTTTTTAGTTGCTACTTTTCTCACCTGTGACTTTGTCATTTTTCCAACTTTATCTCTATTAGGAACGCCTGATCCTGACTGAATACCTACTTCCTTTAAGATTAGCTGCGCCATTGGTGGCTGCTTTGTTATAAATGTGAATGATTTGTCTGCATATACTAATATTTCAACAGGCAGTACATCTCCTGCTTTATCTTGCGTTTTAGCATTAAATTCCTTGCAAAATGCCATGATATTTACACCAGCCGCACCTAAGGCAGGACCTATTGGCGGTGCAGGATTTGCTTTACCAGCAGGAATTTGTAATTTAATAAGTTTAACGACCTTTTTTGCCATTGCTTGTCCCCTTATAGATCACTTTCATTTGTTACTTCTTCAACTTGCCAGAACTCTAAATCATCTACTCGAGTATCCCTACCAAAGATCGAAACTAAAACACTTAAGCGACCTTTATCATGAAATACTTCTGTAACTGTCCCAACAAAATTAACAAAAACACCGTCAGTAATTTTTACCTTGTCACCAACTTCAATTTTATGTTTTTGAACAACACCTTTTTTCTTTTCTTCTAGCTCATGCAAGATTTGCTCAACTTCTTTTTCACTTAAAGCTGTAGGCTTTTCTCCACCTAAAAAGTCAATGACACCATTAGAATTCTTTACATATGCCCAAGACTCATCTGTAAGAGTCATTTTTATTAGGACATAACCAGGCCATAGTCTTTTTTCTGTAACTTTTTGTTCGCCTTTTTTTACTTCAGAGACTTTTTCAGAAGGAACAACTACTTCTTCGATTAAATCGGCCATACCTTTGGCTTCAATAAATTCTTCAATAGCTTTTTTTACTTTCTTTTCATGTCCAGACAATACCTGAAGAACATACCACTTATGCATCTTTCAATTATCCTCCGATAAACTTTGCAATTGAAGAAATAAGATAAAGTGATCCTTGAATCATTAAATCCATAATATAAATTCCAGTCCCTAATAAAAAAATCGAACCTATTACAATCTTCGTACAGTTTTTTAATTCTTCCTTAGAAGTCCAAGAAACTTTTTTTAATTCTTGCTGTACTTCACGAAGAAAAAACCCTTTCTTTTTAGAGGTAGCTTTTGTCTTAAATTGAGCTTTAGCTTGCATAATACTCTCTTTTATTTCATCGAGTGCGGAGGGACTCGAACCCCCGACCGGCGACTTTGGAGATCGCTGCTCTACCAAACTGAGCTACACACCCCTTTGACCCCTTAATAAAAGGGGTCAAAAAAGTTATATACTACTCAATAATTTTTGATACAGTACCAGCGCCAATTGTTCTGCCACCTTCTCGGATCGCAAAACGCATACCTTCTTCCATAGCAACTGGCTGAATCAGTTCAGCTGTAATCTCAACGCTATCACCAGGCATAACCATCTCTGTTCCTTCAGGAAGCGTTAGAGTACCTGTAACATCTGTAGTTCGGATAAAGAACTGTGGTCGGTAGCCAGTAAAGAATGGCTTATGACGTCCACCTTCATCTTTTGTTAAGATGTAAACAGCACCAGTAAACTTTTTGTGTGGCTTACATGTACCAGGAGCTGCAAGAACCATTCCTCTTTCTACGTCATTTTTATCAATACCACGAAGAAGAGCACCTACGTTTTCCCCTGCTTGTGCTTCATCAAGAACTTTGTTGAACATCTCAAGTCCAGTACAAACTGTATCTCTTGTTTCTCTAAGACCAACAATTTGAATCTTATCGTTAACTTTTACAACACCTCTTTCTACCCTTCCGGTAACAACTGTACCACGGCCAGAAATAGAGAAAACGTCCTCGATTGGCATTAAAAATGGCTTATCAACTTCACGAGCTGGAGTTGGGATTTTTTCATCCACTGTTTTCATCAATTCTTCAATAGAAGCAACAGCTTCAGGATCACCTTCTAGAGCTTTTAAAGCAGATCCTCTGATAATAGGAACATCTTTGTATCCTTTTTCTTCTAGTAGCTCAGTAAGCTCCATTTCGACTAGATCTACAAGCTCTTCGTCGCCTTTTCCAATTTGGTCCATTTTGTTAAGAAATACAACAATGTTAGGTACACCAACCTGACGAGCAAGTAAGATATGCTCTTTAGTTTGAGGCATAGGTCCGTCTGTTGCTGCAACCACAAGAATAGCGCCGTCCATTTGAGCTGCACCAGTAATCATGTTTTTTACATAGTCAGCGTGACCTGGACAGTCAACGTGAGCATAGTGTCTATTTTCTGTTTGGTACTCTACGTGAGACGAGTTGATTGTAATACCTCTTGCTTTTTCCTCAGGAGAGTTGTCAATAGACTCGTAACTTCTTTTTTGAGCGCCACCTTTACTTGCAAGTACATCTGTAATCGCAGCGGTAAGCGTTGTCTTACCATGGTCAACGTGACCAATGGTTCCAATATTAAGATGGGGTTTTGTTCTTTGAAATGTTTCTTTTGCCATTCTAAAATCCTCCGTAAGGCAACTGAATTTTTTAATAGTATTTTTTCTTGCCCAGAATAGGAATTGAACCTACGACCTTTTGCTTACCATGCAAATGCTCTACCTCTGAGCTATCTGGGCATTTAAATCTTCACAATATGAAAGCTTAATAGCTTATAGTTTAATTGCAAAAAAATCAATATCTCTTAAAAATAAAGATTATTTTTGACGATATACAATTCTAGCTTTCGTTAAATCATAGGGCGACATCTCTACGGTAACTGTATCTCCAGCATATACACGAATGTTACGCATTCTCATTTTACCGCAAAGATGAGCGATCACTCGCATGCCATTTTCTAGGATTACTTGAAAAGTCATATTAGGAAGGAGTTCTTCTATGCGGCCTTCAATTCTTAAAGTTTCTTCTTTGGTCATAGGTTTTTGTTTATCATTGTGATATGAAAATGCTATCATGAAACAGCATCAAGAGCTTATTGTCAATAAAAACCATTATGGATTACATTTTTTCTTATGACTTTTGAAAATAAAATAAAAATCCTTTATCAGGAATTTCCTTCTAGCTTATCTAAAGAAGAAAGATACTTAAAAATTCTTTCATTTTCTAAATATATAGATCCTTTTTTAAATGAGGCCTTTACAGATGCCCATCTAGTGCACGGCTGCCAAAGTGTTACTTATATTTCCAGCTATATTGACGGGGGTAATATTTTTTTTAAAGCAAAATCAGATGCCTTGATTACAAAAGGTCTTGTCGGAGTTTTGTTCTTTTTATTTAACGGTGAAACTCCTGAAAGAATTTTGCAATTCAATGATACCCTTTTTAATGAGCTTCAAATTTTTAGCAGCCTTTCTCCTAATAGGTCAAACGGTCTTTCGCAAATGATTTTGCATTGCAAAAAACTTAGTTTACATCTAATCCTGCAAAACTCTCACCAATGAGACAGAATATTTTTAATTTGTGAAGTAACAACTAAGCAAGAAAATGCCAAGAGTACATACATGAGAAATTTATCCCCCCACATCCTGTAAGGTCCTTTTTTGTTCAAATAATATCTACCTGAATAAACCATTAGAATCGGAAGCATCCCATTTAAGATAGCATCCCCAAAACCTCCAGTTACTTCCAAAGATAAAATAAAAGCTCTTGGGAAAATTATACCGAAAATAAGAGACGGCAACAGCACTAGCGCCCCAAGACCTAACTTTCTCATACCTTTTTTAGTGATTTTAAGTGAATCTGCTAAAAAATCATAAAGACTCAATGATATTCCCAAAAACGATGTGACAATCGCGAAAAAAGCAAAAAAATCTGAAAATTTCACAAAAATACTATTATCCACAGCATGTCGGATGGACTCGGTTGCTGGATGCCCTTGTTCTTTTGCAAAACTTAGTCCGAATTCCCCTTCGAAGGTGATAGACCCTAAAACAATCCATTGCCAAATCAAATAAACAATAAGAGGGATAAACGTCCCTAATAGAATTGCATTCCTACATTTCCTCGCATCTCTGTTCAAATAAGGGGTAAGAGATGGAACAATCATTTGAAAGCTGAAAATAGTGAGCAAAATAGGCAAGGTTGTAAAAACACTCCCCCAACTTTCTCTAACAAGGTTGGTGAGCCTTATTTCAGTAACGCCACTAATAATAAGGCCTAAATAGGCCATAATCATTCCAACAACTAAAACTCCATTGACTCTGCCTAAAAACTTAGTCCCTAAAAAAAGTATAAAGCCAAAAACTATAGTAAAAATAACTGAACCTTCCCATTGCACCACAGGGATGTCAAAAAAGTTTTTAAAAAGATTTTCTATGAGTTTTCCGCCGCCCGTAACATAGGCCACAAGCGATGCATACGCCATAAAAAGAAACAGACCTAAGCTCAAGTACTTTCCGAATCTACCAAGCAATCGGGAAGCCATGGTCATAATATGCGTGCCTTCTTCCATCCACAAGTTTGCTTCGATCAAATAAAGGGCTGTAAGAGTCATAAAAGCCCAAGTGACAAGCATCGCTAGTGATGAAGGAATGAACCCAGCAAGACTTGTATCAACTGGCAAGGCTAACATACCTCCGCCAATACAAGTACCTGAAATCAGTAAAGTGGCGCCCCAAAAGTTTCCGTTGTTATTGCTCATTTTCTTATTTCCATTTTTTGCTAAAAGTTTAGGCGATTAGTTTTTAAGAAAAAAGAGCTATTTTTAGTGATATAGGCATTGGAGTAAAGCAGAAGCCGCTTGGACTCTGCGCATTTGAAAGGGCTCTTGCATAGCGTAAATTAAAAAATCTAAGCTACTAGTGTCACTTACATGTCCAATTGCCTCTAAAATATAGAGCTTCATGGAATGGTCAACCTCTTCATACGCTTTTTCCAAATGAGGGATAGCAGACCTATCTTTTCCATATAACGCTAACACAAGAGCTGCTTGAAGACGAACTTTTGGGTTAGGATCTTCTAAAAGCTCTGAAATAATATCGAGTGAATTTTCATCCCCCTCTTTTAAAAGGGTTGCAGCAGCAAAACCTGTTATTCCCCAAGTTTTTTCTAATAGAAATGATTGAATAGCATTTTTTGCTCTGTGATCTTCTTTAATAGCTAATATAGAAAGAAGTGACAACCTAGTCATTTGATCTAATGCTTCAGGGTAGTTTGGAATTTGATCAATATGACGAATTTTACTTGGAACAATTCCTTGAAACGGGGTCTGCTCCATTTCTCCTAAAAAAAGATATTCTTTTTCATTGTTTAAAAAATTAAAAATAATATCACAACATATCTCCTTTAACTGCTCGTATCCAATTAATCCTAAAGCTAAATTTATTTTGACATAAGGATCTTTAGCGTATAACAACCATTTTTGAGCAAAAGCTATCCCTTTCACTCCACAAGCTGCCAGCGCTGCGGCTGCAGTTCTTTGGTTTTCTGGCAAAGGATCTTCAAGCCATTTTGCTATTTTCGGGTAACCATACTTGGGGTCTACAAGCATAGATACCCATGCAGCTGTAATAGAGACTTTTGGATTGGAATCATTAAAAAGGCTTTTCAACTCATTGAGCAACATCTGTTTTGAAAAATCTCTATAATAAAAATAACCTAGGGCTCTTAATGCTGTAACTTTTACATCCGGCCTGGGGTCTTTTATTAATTGTAAAACCAATTCACTGGCTTCTTTTTTCTGAAAATGCAATGCAATATCACATGCTAACATCCTAAGTCCTGCTCTTGGACTTTTTGCTAAACAGGTAAGTTCATTCATGGACACATCATCATGCATCATTAAAAGAGCCTCCGTTGCCGCATGCTTTTCTTCAAATGTTGCTCTTTTGTCTTCTAGGATGCTTGTTAAATCTTTTACCCTATCTTTTAGCTTCATTCGACCTACTGCTCTAATCAATTCGATTTTTGCAAGCCATAGCTTTTCTTTGTCAAAAGACTCATTAATTGCATTTTTTAAGGATTTATCAAAAAATTCACAGGAGAGCTTTGTAGCAATTATTCTAAGAACTGCATGAGAGTCTCTCATCATCTTAAGAAAAATAGGAATAGCTTTAGCATCCCTGGTCTTATATGCTCCAATTAATGCAGCAAGTCTAATAGTGTATTGGGGTGAATTTACGCCGTTTTTAAGTACTGACCAGCCGATTTCTTCTAAAAGATCCGTATTTTGCTCATGTTGAAACGCAGTTTTATATTTAGAAAAGCACTTTAAAGCTTCTTTTTCTCTATTTAAATGAGCAAGTGAGCGTATATAGCTCTTCCAAATTTTTTTTGCATCAGGATTAGTTTTTAGAAAATTTTTTGATTCATGCAGAGCGCTGTAAGGATCTTCTATAAGAAGATGAGACTGGACGCGATTAAAAACTTGAGATTCACTGCAAAAGACATTTAAAATAAAGCTTAAGAGGAAAAAAAAGCTACAATTCTTCATAATCTTTTCATAACAAAGTTTCAATAATCATGAAAGAAGTTCTCATATATAATGATAAAGGCGTAAGTGAAAAATCATTTTTAGCTCTTAGGGAAATGTTTACTAACATTGCTTTAGTAAAAGTAATTAATAGTAAACAGGTACGGCAAGGCAATTGGGACGTAGAGTGCAGTCTCTTTGTCATTCCAGGAGGTAGAGACCTGCCATACCAAAACCTCTTACAAGGACAAGGCATTGAAAACATAGCTTCTTTTGTAAAAAAAGGGGGTAAGTTTTTAGGTATTTGTGCTGGAGCTTACTTTGCCTGCTCTAGTATTGAATTTGCCAAGGGAACTTCTCTAGAAATAGTAGAAAAAAGAGATTTGAAATTTTACTCAGGGAAAGGCATAGGTCCTGTTTTAGGAAATAGTTTTAGTTATGAAGATGGAACAGGAATGTTCACATCTATTTCTTATAATTCAGGAAATTTAAATATAACAGTACCTTTATATTATCACGGCGGCTGCTCATTTCAAGGGAAGGGAAACTTAGATGAAGTAGCCTTTTATAATGACCATCCTAAACGTTTACCTGCAATTGTCAGAGGAAACCATGGGAAAGGAAAAGTACTGCTAAGTGGAGTTCACTTTGAATGCTGTCTGCCAAATAAACAAGAAGACTTATTACGAAAGCAATTAGTGAATGACGTCATAAGTTACTTTAAGCTATAGAACCAAGTTTTTTTCCACCAACTAAATGAAAGTGTAAGTGAAATATTGCCTGGCCTGCATCTGGCCCAATATTTGTAATTAACCTATAACCATCTTCAACCTGAAACTCTTTGGCAAGTATCTGCGCAACTTTTGCAATGTGCGAAATAATTGATAAATCTTCAGATGGTACCTCTTGCAGGGATTTGTACTGTTTTTTAGGTATAATTAAGAGGTGAACTGGAGCATGCGGATAGATATCTTTTATAGCAATTACCTTATCATCTTCATAAACCTTATCAGCAGGCTTTCGATTTGCTATGATTTCTTCAAAAATGTTCATTTTTCTGTTATTCCATGTTCTTTAAAGATTTTATGCATTGCTGCGAATGCATCTTTTTTATTTTCCCAAATAGAAATAAACTGCCCTTTGTGACAAAAAATTGCCCCTTCAATTCCACTTACTTGCTGCAATTCATGATCACGAAGACCGGCCCATTTTTTAGGAAGAGGTAGCCTCACCTTCATTCTGTCTTTAGAGTTTGGCGGTATCCCCCGAAGCTTCCAATGATCTCCTGTTGGCATAATAACATATAAAGCAGGATGTTCTTCCCCTTTTAAATCAAAAAAATTATCGATCCAAGGCAGGGGCTCATCAAATTCCAAATATAATTTATTTTTAGCCATAGTTTCTTTAACTTTGTCTTTGCACTCTTTAGTATATAAAAATCGGTTCCTTAATCGTTTAAGATGGTTAAAAACAAACTCAGCTGCTTCTAAAAAAGAATAAAATCTTTCCTTTGCATTGGAGTTATAATCAATCGGTAAAAAATTACTCACTACATCTGAAAAACTGGTTACTCCGTCCTGGCACATTTCAACACCATTGTCATGAGCGTCCACACCTTTTATCAAAGAGTGGTGAAGAAAATTATAAAAGCTTTGAGACACAAACTCCTTTTCTTTTAAGTAATTCAGGACCATCCCAGCACTACTTAGACTACCTTGATAATCAACTTGATGGTGATCAAAACGCTTGATTTGAGGGTCATAAACGCCTCCGACATCGCAGACATATTCACACTTAGCAAGTATTTTAGGGTCTCTAGTTCGATGAATTTTATCCCTATCTATAAGGTCAACTAAAAGTAATAAAGAACATGCAGTCACCTCATCTGCATGAAATGATCCGTCATGTGTGCCAAAGCTACGCGGTTGCATTTAAATCCTTCTGTTAAAATACAATAGTGTAAAAGACGTAGGAAATATTGCTCAAGCTGTGAATCAACTTTTCTTTTTTCTCTGAATAATTTATGTCTTATACCATGGAAAGCTATTTAACTTTAGACCACTACGACCTAGTTACACCTGATGGAAAAATTACTGAAATAAGCAGCAGTAATAAAAATACTGCCAGGGTGAAAATACTAATAGAAAAAATTTCACCTAGGTTTCAGGGATTTGACATAGACAAAAATTTAGTTCACTTTAATTTAAAAAGCACCTTAGCTCAACTTGGATTAACTACCATTAACCCTGAAGTTACATTGTCCCCAACCCAAAGACAGGCAACTGTTGAGATCACCCTAAAAGCTTTGGATGACACTGCCCTTGAAATGCTTAAGCTATTAAAGCAAGGAGCATTTATTGGTAAACTATTTGCAGCTGACGATAGAAGGAGAGTTCGAAATCCTGATTATTTAATGAGAATGTTTGGAAGATCTGATAGAGAAGGACGAGCATTACTCTCATTAGGAGGCAGCTATGGAAGCGATGATTTTGTTTTAGAAAAAATAGAAAACAAAACAGTCGCGTTTCTAGCCTTAAAAGATGGAGTAGTCGTCAATGGAGAAGATATCTCTTCTTTTCTCCCCACCCTTGAAAAGACACTGCACTTTGATCGTTTCCCTTCAAGAGAACTTTTACAATTACACCATAAATGGTTAGAAGGAAAACCAAGAATCCTGCAAGAAAACCAAACATTATTAGTTAAAACAGCCCCTTTACACATTCGAACAGTTTTTGCAAAAGTTATTAATGAGCAGCTGCCCTCTGGGTTTCACCACACAACTGCAGATATTTTACAGCCAGATACATTTGACTCAGGAGATATCTACGAGCTTTTTGGGTCATCCACACAAGAAATTGATAGCATTCCTTTAGAATTTTATACACTAGAACCTCACAGAGAGCATGTTTTTTTTGAAGATAGGGATCAACTAAGAGTCGCTATTGAAGACAATAAGAGTCTTTTTGAAGCTTTTGAAAAAGGACCTCAACCAAATGATGTCCCTGCTTCCGTATTTGTTGTAAAAGGAGAACAACTCCATAATTTAAAGGAAGCTGATTGGATTGCTAGAGATTTACATAAACATGAATTTCCAGGAATAAGCCACCCAGTAAGACAAGCAGCTGTAGTAGAAAAGTATATTGAAAAACAACCCACTTTTCCTTTTTTAAAAGCCATTGAAGAAGAGCTGATTACTTCTCAAGGAATTTTGTTATCCCGTTATTTTCCTACACCTTTAATGAAAAGACTTTTTTTGAGCAGCTATGTACAACGGTGTTTAAAAAGAATCTACTTTTTGAAGCCCTCCTTTTCTTTTGGAGATTTTTTCTCTTACGAAGACCGCGCCTTTTTAGTTGATTTGGCAAAGTTTGGCATACCAGTGTTTTGGGTGGACAAAAGAACGAATAATATTTTGCAGTATGTTTTGAAACCTGAGAAGGATGCTGGCATGTTTGTCCCACTCCATCTTATTGAAGATTTTAGAAAAGCTACTGTTTTTGGCGTCTACGGCTCTAATTTACAAGAAGGTCCTTATGAAAAAGAGCTAAAAATCCTTTTAGAGGGAATATTAGAATTAAGACACGAGATGGCGCACCCTCTTCTATACGCCAATGTACCCATTGCATTAGTTACTGGAGGAGGTCCAGGAGCTATGGAAGTAGGAAATAGAGTCGCTAAACATTTAGGAATTATATCCTGCGCCAATATTGCAGATTTCACGCCAAAAGACCACTCTGTTATCAATGAACAGAAAGTCAATCCATTTATTGACGCTAAAATGACTTATAGGCTGGACCACTTAGTAGAAAGACAAGCTGAATTCCATTTAGACTTTCCAATCTTTTTGCCTGGCGGGATAGGTATGGACTTTGAATATAGTTTGGAAGAAGTAAGAAGGAAAACGGGAGCCTGTAAACCAACTCCTGTCATTCTATTTGGACTTAATGAATATTGGACAGAAAAAGTTGGCAAGAGGTTTCAGTGCAATTTAAAAACAGGGACAATTAAAGGATCAGAGTGGGTCAGCAATTGTTTTTACTGTGTGCAAAGTGCAAAACAAGCCCTTTGGGTATATCGAAAGTACTTTGATAATACTTTAAAAATAGGCAAAGATGGCCCTATATACAAAGAAGGATTTTGTCAGGTTCCTTTAGAAGATTAAAATCCGTAGGAAACTCTAAAGCTCCAGTAAGATGTTTTCATGTTGAAAAATTGTCCTTCTAAAGAAAACCCATTGTGATATTCAAAAAAGAACCTGATTTTTCTTCCAATCCCTTGCAGCTTACTCCACTCATATCCTGCAACAAACGTTCCATCAAAATCCCAGTTAAGTTGTGCCCATGATCTAAAGTGAGCAGCTGCATAAAAATTACCATAGAGTTGTTGCTTTCTGTACTTTGTTCCTAAGAATCTAAACTCTGTACCGTACTCGAAGTAAAGTGGCTTAATTTTAAAGGTTTTGTCACTATGAAAGACGACACCGGGACCTCCATATAGCCTCCAAAAACTAAAAACTTGATAAGAGGCAAAAAGTTCCACTGCTTCCATGGAAGGATTTACTCTGTTAAAACCTGGATTGTTTACTAAAAATTCATCACCTAAATGAGAAGAAATGTGATATACCCTAAACCGGAAAGACCACTTGTTTAAAGCATACTGAATAGGTATGCCAACAAAATAATCCGTATTAACGAGCTCTGTGCCGGCATTAATTTTTGGCTTAGGAGGGTCCATATTGAAAACAGACCAAACACATGCGCTTATACCAATTTGAATATCTCCCCATAAAACATTTAACCAACGGTAAATAGGAAAATCATCACCTAGTGAAACCGGAACAACTTTTTTCCCAATTACGTTGTCGTCCCATCTATATCCTATAGAATAAACGATTTCTCTTGGGTCAGCTACTA